>JASFVZ010000356.1:0-3584 GCA_050049565.1 Chromatiaceae bacterium
GATGCTCGCCGCGATCGGTCTCGCGCGCGAACAGGTCTACATCGCCAACATCGTCAAGTGTCGGCCGCCGGGCAACCGCGACCCGCATGTCGATGAGGCCGCGGCCTGCCAGGGGTATCTCTACCGCCAGATCGAGCTGATCGCACCCAGGCTGATCCTGTCGGTCGGCCGGGTCTCGGCGCACAACCTGCTGCATACCGAATCGGCCGTCGGCCGGCTGCGCGGGCGTACGCACCGGTTCCAGCCGGGCGATATCCCGCTGATCGTGACCTACCACCCGGCCTACCTGCTGCGCCGGCCGGAAGAGAAGGCCAAGGCCTGGCAGGACCTGCAGGCGGCGTATCGGCTGTTGAACGGCCCGGTAAAGTCATCTAAAACGTGAACGCAGGCGCCAGCGTACGATAGGTAGATCTGGATGGAATTCACCGTAGAGACAGAGCAAGAGACTGATGGTCGCTGGATTGCGGAGGTCATCGAGATACCTGGTGTGTTGCGATACGGCGAAACGCGTGAGCAGGCGATCAGTCAGGCCGAGGCGCTGGCCCTGCGCGTTGTGGCCGACCGACTGGAAGCGGGCGAGCAACTCGTTGAACCTATCAACATCCGCTTTGCTGCCGCGTGACTCGATGGCCGAGTAGCAAGGCCAAACGTGTCCTCGCTGCATTGAAGCGTACGGGTTGGGTGATCAAACGCGAGTCAGGATCGCATCGAATACTCAGCAAGCCTGGACAGACCGATTATGTATTCGCCTTTCACGACGGTGATGAGATAGGCCCGAGGATGCTGGCGCGAATCGCAAAGCACACGGGGCTAAGGCCCGAAGATCTGTAATGAGCGCCGTCCTCGAAGAACCCTTTGCCATCATCCGCAAGATGGCCAAGTCTGACCTCGACGAGGTCATTGCGGTCGAACGCCGCGCCTATACGCACCCCTGGTCCGAGGGCATCCTGCGCGACTGCCTGCGCGTCGGATACAGCTGCTGGGTCTGCGAACGCGGTGATGACATCGTCGGTCACGCGGTGATGTCGATCGCGGTCGGCGAGGCGCACCTGCTGAACCTCTGCATCGACCCCGAGCAGCAGCGCCAGGGCATCGGTCGCCGTATGCTGCATCGCCTGCTGCGGGTCGCGCGCGACCGCCAGGCCGACACCATGTTCCTCGAGGTCCGGGCGTCGAACTACCCGGCGCGACAGCTCTACGAGGCCGAGGGGTTTGCCGAGATCGGTGACCGGCGCGGCTACTACCCGGCCCACGGCGGGCGTGAGGACGCACTGCTGTATGCCAAGCCGTTGCTTTGACCGCGCTGCGGCTAAGCGCCCAACGTTCTGACCCCATACTTCGGGATCCAGGGGTCACGGGTCACGATAACCAGTCCCTCCGCTTGCGCCTGCGCGACGAGCATTCGGTCGAACGGGTCTTTGTGATGCATCGGCAAGGCACCGGCCTGTTCGCCGTGAAAGAAGGTAATCGGCAACGGCGCGAAGCCGCTGTCTTCCACCATGGCGTCGAGATTATCCGGCGCCCGTAGCTTTCCGGTAGCGCGCTTGATCCCGATTTCCCAGCCTGTTGCCGCGCTGACGAAGACCTCGTTGCGTTCATCGGCAATCGCCTTGCGCGCCCCGTCCGTCAGTTCTGGCGCATCGGCCAGCCACCAGAGGAAGACGTGGGTATCCAGCAGCAGGCGCAGCATCAATCGCCCGCGAACTGGTCGACCAGCTCGTCGTCGATCTCGTCGAAATCCGGTGCCAACTCGATCTGGCCTTTGAGCAGGCCGGGCCGGCGCGGCGTGCTTCGACCCCGATGCGGCACCAAATCCAGGTACGGCTTGCCGGCCTTGGCGATGATCACGCGTTCCCCTTTCCACGCCAGTTCCGCGAGCTTTGAGAGCTGGGTCTTGGCCTCATGCATGTTGACTTTCATGTGTGTCCCGGCCTGGCCGACTTGACTTAGCTAAGTTTAGGCCTTTCCTGGCGACTGCGTCGACCACGGTCTCATCGCAGCTCGACCGGGGAAGCAAAAAGGCTATAATCCGCGGCCACTTAGCACTGTTGTTTCCGATGGCCAACCTCGACACCGAACGCGCGAAACGCCGCACCTTCGCGATCATCTCCCACCCCGACGCCGGTAAGACGACGCTGACCGAAAAGCTGCTGCTGTTCGGCGGCGCGATCCAGCTCGCCGGCACGGTCAAGGGTCGCAAGGCCGCACGGCATGCGACCTCCGACTGGATGGAGATGGAAAAGCAGCGCGGCATCTCGGTGACCTCGTCGGTGATGCAGTTCCCGTACAAGGGCAAGGTCATGAACCTGCTCGATACGCCCGGCCACGAGGACTTCTCCGAGGACACCTACCGCACCCTGACCGCGGTCGACTCGGCGCTGATGGTCATCGACGTCGCCAAGGGCGTCGAGGCGCGCACGATCAAGCTGATGGAGGTCTGCCGGCTGCGCGACACGCCGATCCTGACCTTCATCAACAAGCTCGACCGCGAGGGCCGCGACCCGATCGAACTGCTCGACGAGGTCGAGGAGGTGCTCAAGATCCAGTGCGCGCCGATCACCTGGCCGATCGGCATGGGCAAGCGCCTGAAGGGCGTGATCGACCTGCGCGACGAGACCGTGCACCTGTACGACCCGCATCACGGCGGACGGATCGCCGAGGGCGAGAAGATCCAGGGCCTCGACAACCCGCGGCTCGACGAGGCGATCGGCGACATGGCCGATGAGCTGCGCGAGGAGGTCGAGCTGGTGCGCGGCGCGAGCCACGAATTCGATCTTGAGGCCTACCTGCGCGGCGAGCAGACGCCGGTGTTCTTCGGTTCGGCGATCAACAACTTCGGCGTCGAGGAACTGCTCGATGCGTTCTCGGAGTACGCACCGGCACCGAAACCGCGGCCGACCGAACAGCGCACGGTCGACCCGGGGGAGGCCAAGTTCTCGGGCTTCGTGTTCAAGATCCAGGCGAACATGGACCCATCGCACCGCGACCGCGTGGCCTTCCTGCGCGTGTGCTCCGGCAGTTACCGAAAAGGCATGAAGATGAAACATGTCCGGATCGGCAAGACGGTGCAGGTCGCCAACGCGATCACCTTCCAGGCCGACGAGCGCGCGCATGTCGATGAGGCGTGGCCGGGCGACATCATCGGCCTGCACAACCACGGCACCATCCAGATCGGCGATACCTTCACCGAGGGCGAGGACCTCAAGTACACCGGCGTGCCGTACTTCGCCCCCGAACTGTTCCGCCGCGTGGTGTTGAAAGACCCGCTGAAGATGAAGCAGCTGCACAAGGGCGTGGTTCAACTCAGCGAGGAGGGCGCGACCCAGGTGTTCCGTCCGTTCCGCAACAATGACCTCGTGCTCGGCGCGGTCGGCGTGCTGCAGTTCGATGTTGCCGCGCACCGGCTGAAGGGCGAGTATGGCGTCGATGCGATGGTCGAACCGGTCGGCGTGCAGGCTGCGAGATGGGTTGCGTGCGATGACGACAAGGAACTCAAGCGCTTCCGCGAGAAGGCCCACGACAATCTCGCCGAGGACGGCGACGGCCAGCTGGTCTACCTCGCGCCGACCCGCGTGAACCTGAAC
>JASFVZ010000062.1:0-8271 GCA_050049565.1 Chromatiaceae bacterium
TCATGGCTGAGGCCGACCAGTCCGGCGCCGAGCACGCCGAACAGCCCGAGCAGCGCACCGGATATCAGGATCGGGAGATTACCCATCGTCCTGTCTGCGCTGGCCGAACACCCGCGGCTGGGTGTAATAGTCGATGGTCGGTGCGGCCATATTCATCAACAGCACGGCGAAGGCCACGGCGTCCGGGTACCCGCCCCAGGAGCGAATGATGAAGACCAGAACGCCGATCAGGGCGCCGAAGATCAGCTGGCCGCGCGGTGTCGTGCTCGCCGAGACCGGGTCCGTTGCGATGAAGAAGGCGCCGACGATCGCCGCGCCGCTGAACAGATGGAACCCCGGGTGCGGGTGGGTCTCGGGGTCGATGGCCCAGAACAGACCGGAAACCAGCACCAGTCCGCCGAGCATGCTCAACGGAATCCGCCAGCTGATGACGCGCTGCCATAGCAGGAACAGGCCGCCGAGCAGGAACCAGTTCGCGACCCATTCCCAGCCGCGCCCGCCGAAGTCGCCCCACAGGGGGCTTTGGCGGATCTCGCTGATCATCCGGTTATCGGACAGTTCATTGCGCATCTGGTCGAGTGGCGTCGCGCTGGAAATGACGTCCCAGCTGCCGTCGGCCGGCAGCACGCCGGTGAAGACGACGCGCAGCGACTCGAGCAGCGACAGGCCCTCGCCGCTAATCACCTCCGGTGGCAGCCAGCGCGTCATCGTGACCGGAAAGGAGACCAGCAGCAGCACATAGCCGGCCATCGCCGGGTTGAAGGGGTTGAAGCCGATGCCGCCGAACAGCTGCTTGACGACGATGATCGCAAAGGCGCTGCCGAGCACCGTCTGCCACCAGGGCAGCAGGGGCGGTAGTGCGATCGCGAGCAGCCAGCCGGTGACCACCGCGCTCAGATCGATCAGCACCGGGCCCGCTGCGCGACGGCGCAGCCGCAGTATCAGCGCCTCGGCGGCGACGGCGGTCGACGTGGCCAGCGCGATATTGATCACAACCCCCCAGCCGAAATACCACCAGAGGGCGACGGTGCCGGGAACCAGCGCGACCAGTACCAGGCCCATCACCCGGGTCACGCTCTGTGAACCGATGCGATGCGGCGAGCTGTGGGTCGCGAAGTCCATCAGTCGCGGCTCGCGGTGTCGGCGGCTGCCTGTTGCGCCGCTTTCTTCGCCGCGACCCGCTTCATCGCCGCCTCGATCACGGCCTTCTTTGGATCCGCGGCAGCGTCAGCCGGTTTTTTCTCCAGCGCTTCCTTTTTCTTGCGCAGCCGGGCCATGCGCTCGGCCTCGAGTCGCTCCAGCCGTTCCTGGCGGGCCTCGTGGCGCCGCCGTGCCAGATCGGACTTCTCGCGCTCGCGCTCCTGGGACCAGATCTGCGTCTTGGCGAAGCGGTAGTAGTGGACCAAGGGGATATGCGCCGGACAGACGTAGGCGCAGCAACCGCATTCGATGCAATCGAACAGATGGTGGTCCTGCACCTTGTCGAAGTCCCGGGAGCGCGCGTACCAGTAGAGCTGCTGCGGCAGCAGCTGTGCCGGGCAGACCTCGACGCATTCGCCGCAGCGTATGCAGGGACGCTCCGGGTCGGGGCTCGGCGCCTCAAACTCGGCCGCGGCCAGCAGGCAGTTGGCGCCCTTGGTCAGCGGGACCTGATCGCTGCCGAGGCCGAAGCCCATCATCGGGCCGCCGAGGATCAGCTCGTGCAGGGTGTCGCTGTAACCGCCGGCGGCGGCGATCACGTCCGCGGCCGGTGTCCCGATCAATACGCGGAAGTTGCCGGGCTGTCTGACGCCGTGGCCGGTCGCCGTGACGACCCGGTCGATCAGGGGCCGACCGCGCAACACCGCATCGGCGACCGCGGCCGCGGTCGCGACGTTCTGGCAGATGACGCCGATCGACGCAGGCAGGCCGTTGGACGGCACCTCGCGGCCGGTCAGCAGCTTGATCAGTTGCTTCTCGCCGCCGCTTGGGTAGACCGACGGGACGACCACGACCTCGGCCTCGACCGATTCGTGCGCCGCAATCGCCTCCCGCAGTGATTCCGCGGCCTCCGGCTTGTTGTCTTCGATGCCGATCAGGCATTCGCCAGCGCCGACCAGATGCATCAGGATGCCGATGCCATCGACGATATCCTGCGCGCGCTCGCGCATCAGGCGGTCGTCGCAGCTGATGTAGGGCTCGCATTCGGCGGCATTGATGATCAGCGTCTCGATTGGGTTCAGGCCACTGGTGTTGACCTTGACCGCGGTCGGAAATGCGGCGCCGCCGAGCCCGACGATGCCGGCCCAGCGAATGCGTTCACGCAGTTTGGATGCGGGGAGTTCGCGGTAGTCCGGCCAGGGTTCCGGCAGCTCGTCCCAGGTCTCCTTGCCATCCGGTTCGATCACCAGGCAGGGCGCGGACAGGCCCGACGGGTGCGCGATGCGGCGTTCCTCGATCGCGCTGACGCGGCCTGAGGTCGGGGCATGCACGGCGGCGCTGACATAGTCGCTGGCACGCGCGACGATCTGGCCTTTCAGCACCCGGTCACCGACGCTGACCGTGGGTTCAGCCGGCTGTCCGATATGCTGCTGCAGTGGCAGTACCAGCGTCGATGGCAGCGGCATGTCGCGGATCGGCTCGGCGTTCGACAACGCCTTGTGGTCCTCCAGATGCAGGCCACCATGGAACCTGGCGATGCTGCGCGTCTCAGCCATGGCGCGCCTCGGCCTGCTCGCCGGGGTACGGCCAGCGCCAGGTCCCGACCGTCTCTTCGACCGGCTGCATGTGGATGCACTCGACCGGGCAGGGCGGCAGGCACAGTTCGCAGCCGGTGCATTCATCGCTGATCACCGTGTGCATCTGCTTGGCGGCGCCCATGATGGCGTCGACCGGGCAGGCCTGGATGCACAGGGTGCAGCCGATGCACTCCTGCTCGACGATGTAGGCGATCGCCTTCGGTTTCTCGGCGGCTGCCTCGTCTTCGAGCGGCATCGGGTCACGACCGAGCAGCTCGGCCAGCGCGATCATCGTGGCCTCGCCGCCCGGTGGGCAGCGGTTGATCGCGGCCTCCCCGGCAGCGATCGCCTCGGCGTACGGCCGACAGCCGGCGAAGCTGCATTGACCGCACTGGGTCTGGGGCAACAGGGCATCGATCTGATCGGCGATCGGGTCGCCCTCGACCCGGAAACGGATCGCCGAGTAGCCGAGCAGCAGCCCGAACACCGACGCCAGCCCGGCAATGGTGACGATCGCGGCGATCATGGTTCAGCTACCTGCATGGCTCACCCGGTCACCAGGCCCGCGAAGCCCATGAACGCCATCGACATCAGACCGGCGGTGATCAGCGCGATCGCGTTGCCCTGGAAGGGTTCCGGTACGTCGGCAACCGCCACGCGCTCGCGTACCGCGGCGAACAGCACCAGCACCAGGGAAAAACCGACCGCGGCGCCGAAACCATACAGCGCGGACTCGACGAAACTGTGCTGCTCCTGGATGTTGAGCAGCGCGACGCCGAGCACCGCGCAGTTCGTCGTGATCAGTGGCAGGAAGATCCCGAGCACCTGGTAAAGCAAGGGACTGGTCTTGTGCATGACCATCTCGGTGAACTGCACGACGACGGCGATCACCAGGATGAACGCGATGGTCCGAAGGTACTCGACGCCCATCGGCACCAGCAGGTATTCGTTGACCAGGTAGCTGCTGACCGACGACAGCGTCAATACGAACGTCGTGGCGAGCCCCATGCCCATGGCCGTTTCCAGTTTTCGCGAGACACCCATGAACGGGCAGAGGCCAAGGAACTTGACCAGCACGAAATTGTTGACCAGCACGGTGCTGACGAGGATGAGGGCGTATTCGGCCATTGTTCCATGCCGGGGTGCGCGTCGACGGCGGCATCACGGCGATTTGTGTCTCCAACGCTCTGTTTAACTGTCTCGCGGCCCGCTCCGCCTTGCGTTTACGCAAAGTCACCCCGACTGGAGCCCAACCCGCGATTTTTATTCGATCTTACCGCCCAAGCCGGCCGGGCGCCGCCTGATTTTCTGTCGTTTTCGGTATTGGAATCCCACGATCCCGGTACCTTGACCAGGGCAGACCACTGCGGCACCGTGCTCGTCATGCCGAACTCAGCGACAGGCCAAAACAGGATCAGTTCGCGGCCGTCGGCCAGGACAGGGGCTGCGCCGGCAGCGGCTCTGGCGCCCACGGAAAGCGTCGTCGAGCGCCGCACTGGGATGCTCACGGCGCCGGGCCGCACGCACGATGAGTGAGGCAAACTCCTTCTACGATGCCCACCCGGGCGTCGCGAGCCTGCGGGACGAGGTGTTGCAGGGCCTGTCTGCGACTCCCCGTGCGATCGCGCCGAAGTTTTTTTATGACGAGCGTGGCTCCGCGCTGTTCGATCGAATCTGTGAGCTACCGGAGTACTACCAGACCCGCACCGAGACGGCGATTCTGCGCGATTGCCTGCCGGAACTGGTCGAGCAGCTGGGCGAGGAGTGCCTGCTCGTCGAGCTCGGCAGCGGCGCGAGCAAGAAGGTTCGGCTGTTGCTCGAGGGGCTCAAGCCGAGCGGCTATGTCGGCATCGATATTTCCAAGGAGTTCCTGTTGGAGTCGACGGCCGCGCTGGCCCGTGACTACCCCTGGCTCGAGGTGCATGCCGCCTGCATCGACTTCAGCCACGGTCTGTACGTCCCGCACTGCGAGGACCGGCTGCACAAGGTGGCGTTCTTCCCCGGCTCGAGTATCGGCAATTTCGATCCGGACGATGCCGTGCACCTGATGCGCGACGTCGCGGAGATGGTCGGCCCGGGCGGGCACTTTCTGATCGGCGTCGACCTGAAGAAGCCTGTCGGCCTGCTCAATGCGGCCTACAACGACGCAGCCGGGGTGACGGCCGCGTTCAATCTCAACCTGCTCGAGCGCATCCGCGTCGAACTCGACAGCGATGTCGATCCGACGCGGTTCGAGCACTATGCCTTCTACAATCCCAACCGCGGTCGGATCGAGATGCACCTGGTCAGTCGGGACGACCAGGAGATACGCATCGAGGACCGGCGTTTCGCCTTCGCGGCCGGCGAGTCGATCCATACCGAGAACTCCTACAAGTACACGGTGGCGGGGTTCGGTGAGCTGGCGGCCA
The DNA here is from genome assembly GCA_050049565.1 of Chromatiaceae bacterium. Lineage (GTDB taxonomy): Bacteria > Pseudomonadota > Gammaproteobacteria > Chromatiales > Chromatiaceae > Thiosocius. Next base: position 5,126 of record JASFVZ010000062.1, read on the forward strand.
GGGCGGGGTTTCGACAGCAGCGCGTCTGGCTCGACGAGCGGCGCCTGTTCAGCGTGCAGCTGTTGCTGGTCGACTGATACCGTCGTCCCGACCGGGCTTCGGCTGACCGCGAGCCAGCCGGTTTTCGCGTTTGGTCCCTGAGTGACCCCGGACCGGCAAACCTCCCCGAGACTGCGGCCGGTCGCATGGCCTCGAACGTCATTCATCTACAGCTGTCCCCGGCGCCGCATCTCGCGGGCGGCCGAGCGTGAATATTGCGCATTGCGCGCGTGACCTATTTACCCCTCGTACCGGGTCCCCGCACCTAGAGTTTCAGCACGCAATGCGGAAGCACCGACCTCGAATGCGATCGCCCGCCGGGCGACCGGACTGACCGAAGCCGTCTGGCTGGCGTTCGTTGCCTCCGCTGCCAAAACCAAGTTGGGACTCAAGGAGACCGTTTCGATGACTGACCGCAGACAAGATGCCTATGCCATTCGCCTGGAGGCCGCCGAACTCGCGCGCAGCCGGGCGCACCCCGAACAGCAGGCTAACGGCGACGAGCAACGCTACGCCGGCGACCTCTACTTCATGAGCTTCACCAAGGGGCTGCCCCATCACCCGGATACCGGCCTGCTGTTCGATCCGATGCATTTCGTCGAATTCCGCCGCGCGATCGACGAGGGCTTCATCGACCCCTTCACCGACCGGGTGCCGCACGGCGCCAAGGTCACCGCGAACCCGGTGACCGGTGAGCTCGATCCCGCCGGCACGGCGGCCGGCGATATCCGCCAATGGGAGGCACCGACGGCAGGTACCGCGCACGATCTGCAGGGCCCGGATGCGCAGGCGGTGACTATGGCGCCCGCGCCACCGCTCCTGTCTGCTGACGGTGAAGCGAACCCGGAGCTGATCTTCGAGATGGGCGAGGTCTATGAACTGGCAATCCTGCGCGATCAGCCACTCAACGCCTTCGAAGACGGGCAGAGCACGCCAGAGCTCGATGCGGCGATCGACCGTTTGAATGCCCTCGACTATGCGGACAACCCGGACGGCCGACCGCGCAAGCGCGGGCTTGTGTTGGGCAACCCGGCATTGACCGCCCAGACCGTCTTTCGTGGTTCATCGCCCGGGGTCGAGGTCGGGCCCTACCTCTCGCAATTCATGCTGATGGGTAGCCCGGAGATCAATGGTGCCGGTGGCCCGGCCGAGGGCAGGATCGCCTACGGCGTGTTGCAGATCGATCAGCGAGTGCCGGTCGCCAAGCCGGGTGCCGATCACATGCAGGATATGGCCGACTATGTCGCGGTCCAGCGCGGTATCAAGCCACCGGCGGGCGAAGATGTGGTGTATGTCGATGCAGCCGGCAGTGATGCCTCGACACCGACGGTGCCGGCCCGTCGCTTCATCTCCACCCCGCGCGACCTCGCCACCTATGTGCATTTCGACGCGCTGTACGAGGCCTATCTCAATGCCTGCCTGATCCTGCTCGGCATGGGGACACCGGCCGATCCCGCCTGTGACCACCTGTCGGGCACCGGGGTCGCGGCCAGCAACGCCCAGACGCGGCGCAACGCCGGTGGCTTCGCGCTGTACGGTGGCCCGCACATCCTGACCCTGGTCACCGAGGTCGCTACCCGGGCATTGAAGGCGGTCCGCTTCCAGAAGTTCAACAACCACATCCGCCTGCGCCCTGAAGCGCTGGCGCAGCGTATCGAACTGGTGCGTCGTAACGGCGTGGCGCCGCTGGGCCTTCCGGCGGCGCTGGTCGAGCATGTCGGCGACTACCTCGCGGCGCTGGACGGCAACCTTGGCGGCGGAACCAGCACGCTCGGCGCAATCGCGCAGATGAATACCACCGCCGGGGGTGATGCCGACAGTTACTTCCTGCCGATGGCATTTGCCGAGGGCTCCCCGATGCATCCGGCCTATGGTGCCGGCCATGCGACCGTCGCCGGTGCCTGCGTGACCATCCTCAAGGCCTATTTCGATACCGGCACGGTACTGGCCAGGACGGCGGGCGGTGAGATCAGGTTCAAGCGGCAGGAGGCGACCGACCAGCCGGTTGCCTTCCGTGCCCCGGCGATTCCGCCGAGCCCTGCGGTGGTCGACCCGTCGCTGGCCCTGGTCGAGGACAACAGCGGTCCGTTCCTGACCCTCGAAGGCGAGCTGAACAAGCTTGCGGCCAACATCTCGATCGGCCGCAATATGGCCGGCGTGCACTACTTCAGCGACTACTACGACAGCCTGCGGATGGGCGAGGCGATCGCGATCGGGGTCCTGGAGGAACAGGCGTTGACCTACCCGACCGATCCGTTCGTACTGTCGTTGCCGACGTTCGACGGGGATATCCGCAGGATCGGCCGGCGATGAGTCGGGTGCCGCGCCGGCCGGCGAGGGTCACCCCCCCGGCACGCGGGCGGCACGCCGCCGAGCGGCCCTGCGAACGCCCGGTGATGCCGCTGACCGAGCGGCTGACCTGTGCGCAGGCCGCGAAGCGGCCCCGGCGGGCGATGGTGCCGCCGCGGCCCGCTCACGCGCCGGTCCGGGAGCCCATCGAGCCAATGACCGAACCGCCAGTCGACGTGCCACAGACCGATCCGCCGGCGGGTCTGTTCGCGCTGATCCTGTTGATCCTGGTCTTGCTGCTCCTTCTGGGGCTGCTTTAGGGCCCATGGACGCCTCGGCAAGCACGCCTGGCCCGAGAAAGCCTGCGCACTGCTGAGGCGTCCTGCCGTGCAGCTCGCTCCAATCTGGTGCGACCGGGCGGCGCGCCCTGATCTCTTCCCCCGGTTTTTCGACGAACTGGGCGCGTGCCCAGCAGGGTCCATGTTTTGCATAGTAGGAATCCTGGGCAAGCGCATTCGCTTTCGCGGTTCGTTTGCGTCGCGGCGTAAACATGCCTCAACAAATTGCACGGAGAACCCACTATGCTGGCATCAGGCGATCCCGCAAACGACGAAAAGACAGGGCCTACGGGTATGAAGCACGATGGAGCCAGCCGGACGCAACATCGCAAACTGCTGCAGTGGGTGGATGAGATTGCGGCGCTCTGCCAACCGGACCGTATATATTGGTGCGACGGCTCTCGGGAGGAGTACGATCGTCTGTGCGATCAGATGGTCGATAGTGGCACCTTCCTCCGCCTAAACCAGGACAAACGCCCC
>JASFVZ010000063.1:0-8257 GCA_050049565.1 Chromatiaceae bacterium
ACAAACTCAATCCCTATGCAAGGATCATCGTCCGCGAGGCGCAACGGCGCGGTATCGGCGTCGACGTGCTCGACGCCGACGCTGGTTTCTTCACCCTGTCGTTCGGTGGACGCAGCATCACCTGCCGAGAGTCCCTCAGTGAATTGACCACCGCGATCGCGATGAGTCGCTGCGACGACAAGGCGATCACCCACCGGATTCTGGACCAGGCGAAGCTGCGGGTACCCGGCCAGCTCGCCGTCCGTGATACCGCCCAGGCCGAGGGCTTCCTGGAACGCTATGGTTCGGTGGTCGTCAAGCCGGCGCGCGGCGAACAGGGCGCCGGCATCAGTGTCGACATCCGTGACAAAGACGCGCTGCACGATGCAATCAGTGCCGCCAGGCAGCATGGCGACATCGTCTTGTTGGAGGAGTACATCCAGGGCGTCGATCTGCGCATCATCGTCATCGACGGCCGCGTGGTAGCCGCCGCGACCCGACGCCCACCGCGCATCCAGGGCACCGGGCAGGCGACCATCCGGGAGCTGATCGAAAAGCAGAGTCGACGGCGCCGCGCGGCGACCGACGGCGAGAGCAGCATCCCGATGGACGCCGAGACCGAACGCTGCGTATCCGAAGCGGGCTACGGGTTGGACGACGTCCTGCCCTACGGGCATTATCTGACCGTGCGCAAGACGGCCAACCTGCACACCGGCGGCACCATTCACGACGTGACGGACCGCCTGCATCCGAACCTGATCCGTGCGGCGAAGGCCGCCGCCGCGGCGATCGACATTCCGGTGACCGGTCTCGACTTCATCGTCACCGATCCGGCCGAGGAGAACTATGTGATCATCGAGGCCAATGAGCGTCCCGGCCTGGCCAACCATGAGCCCCAACCGACCGCCGAGCGCTTCGTCGATCTGCTGTTTCCCAACACCGCCGGCAACATGCCCCACCCCAGTCAGCGATGAAGAGCCTACCGATCGACCAGCGATACACCCAGGACGTGTTGTTCCGGCTGTTGAACACGCCGAGTCCGAGCGGTTACACCGACCGCGTGGTGCACCTGGTCGCCGACGAGCTGGACAAACTCGGCGTGCCGCTCGAACTGACCCGGCGCGGCGCGATTCGGGCGACGCTGCGTGGTGAGCGCAACAGTCCGGATCGCGCCATCGTCTCGCATATCGACACGCTCGGCGCGATGGTCAAGAGTCTCAAGCCGAACGGGCGGCTCGAACTCGTGCCGATCGGCCACTGGAATGCGCGCTTCGCGGAAGGCGCCCGCGTGACCCTGTTCACCGACCTGAGTTCGCACCGCGGGACCATCCTGCCGCTCAAGGCCTCCGGTCACACCTTTGCCGATGAGGTCGACCGGCAGCCCTCGAACTGGCAGAACGTCGAGCTGCGCGTCGATGAGCGCTGTTATTCGGCAGAGGACCTGATGCGCCTGGGCGCGCACGTCGGTGACTTCGTCGCTGTCGACCCGCAGCCCGAAGTCATGGAGAACGGCTATATCGTCTCACGGCATCTCGACGACAAAGCGGGTGCGGCGGTGCTGCTCGGTGCGATCAAGGCTATCGTTGAGCACGAGGTCAGCCTGCCGGTCGACTGCCACCCGCTGTTCACGATCTCGGAGGAAGTGGGATCAGGCGCCTCGGCCGCATTGCATCAGGACGTCGCCGAGATGCTGACGCTGGACAATGGCACCACGGCGCCCGGTCAGAATTCCAGCGAGTTCGGTGTCACTATCTGCATGGCCGACATGAGCGGACCCTTCGATTTCCACCTGACCCAGTACATCATCCGCCTGTGCCAGGAATTCCAGATCCCCTACCAGCGCGATATCTTTCGCTTCTACCGATCGGACAGCGCGGCCGCCGTGGAGGCCGGGGCCGACCTGCGCACCGCGCTTGCGACCTTCGGTGTCGACGCATCGCATGGCTGGGAGCGCATCCATTGGAATGCACTGGAGTCCCTGGCCCGGCTCGTGACCGTCTATATGCAGGCCCCGCCGCTGTTCCTGCGCGATCAGGACGACATCGGGCCGCGTGCCGGCTTCCCGATGCAGCCGGCCTGAGGCCGCGTTAACAGCTGCGAAAGTTCCAGTCCGGCTTGCCGTCAGGCGATTCGCCCTGCACCCAGATCTGCATGAAACGTTCCGCGAAATCATCGCTGCCGACCCGCTTGACCGGCCGGCCATCGCGCAACAGCAGCCCGCCGCCCGCGGCCTCATTCACGCAGTAGGTATAGGTGTCGCCGTTGTCCACCGGCTCATAGGCGGCATTGATGTCACCGAGCAGATCCAGATACCGGTCGGCGACGGCGTCGCCATGCCGCTCGGCAAAGACCTTGGAGGTCCCCTTGGCCAGTTGATCTGCAGAGAAGCCGCGCAGATAGGAGACCCGGACACACCGGGCGTCGTCCCCATCGACCAGATAGTCGATATCGTAGAGTTCGATGAACCCCATGTAGCAGGCACGCGTCTGGGCACGCAGTTCGAGCTCGGCGTCGTCGACAAGCAATGACGCGGCATTAAGCATCGGCAGCCAAGCCAGGCAGACGATCAAGACAGTCCATCTCATCAGCTTTCCCCCCCAATCTGTCGAAAGAAAATCGTAACCTCGCCGACCTTGAAGCCGAACTTGCTGACCTTGGCGCGGTTGACCAATACCCCATCGGGCTGCAGGAACATCCAGTCGTCGAGCCGAACGTCGATGGTCGAGTCCTTGTAGGGCAGGCGCAGTGTGTAGCTCCAGTTCAGCGCCTGGCCGTATGCGGTCCCGCTGGCCACACCGATAACGTCGTCTGCGCGACCTTCGTAGCGGTGCTCGTCGAGCCGCTTGATCCGCCAGATGCGCTGCGAGATCTCGCCGTCCGCGTAGACGAAGTCCTCGGTCAGCGTCAGCTGATCACCCTCGATGTCACCGCGGATATCGACCGTGAACTGGCGCTTCAGGTCACCGTTGCGGCCCTCGAAGATCCCCCAGGCGCGGGTCTGTCCACCGAAGTAGTCGAACAGGTCCAGGTGGGGAGTTGTCCCCTCGAAGTCTTTTGGTTGCATCACACTACAACCTGCGAGTAGCGCCAGCGGCAGCATCAGAATCAAAAGTCGCATCAACCGCATCATGTCCCTCCGTCGGCTGCCCCGGCCGCGGTCGCTCGATGTGCATGAGCACAGACCGTTGCAGGGCAGCAATCGCCATCAATTTGATCAAAACCGGCAGCCCGGCATACAGCCAGGGCACCACCTCACCTTGCGCGCGGCCGGTTTCCGGTCCGCTCAACCACGCCAGCAGCGGCAGGGCAACGCCCGCCGAAAGCGCCAGCGCGAGTTTGCTGGCCATGCCCCAGAGGCCGAACAACGCGCCGCCGCGGGGTTTATTGAGTGCCCTGGATTCATCGACCACGACACGGGCCTGCAACGCAGCGGGCAGCGCGATGTCCGCGCCCAGCGTCGCGCCGGTCGCCAGACAGACCAGGGCGAACGCCAACATGTCGCCCTCGCCAAGGAATGCGGCAGGCAGGAAACCGAGCGCCGCCAGCAGCATCGCGGCCTGCCATACCGGGGCCTCGCCGAAGCGCTTCGCCGCAACGACCCAGGCCGGCAGCGCGACCAGTCCGGTGACGAAGTACAACAACAGCAGCAGGCCTGCCGCCTGCTCGTCGAGGCCCAGCGCCTCGCGCGTGAAGATCAGGAACAGGGTTGCCGCGGTTCCACCGGCCAGTGCGTTCAACAGGTGGATACCCAGCACCTGGCGCGCCGGGCGGCTGGTCTCGTGCCACATCGCGCGGAGACCGCTTGCCCGGCGCTTCACGGCACCACTGAGCGCGTGCCCTCCGACGGTCCAGGCGGCGAGCAGCGCGATCGGGATCAGGTACAGGAGGACGCCCGCACTGAACGCCAGCGTGTCGCTGGCACCGAACGCCACGGGCAACAGCAGCGCTGCGAGTGTGCCCGCGATCATGCCGGCCTCGCGCCAGGCGGCGACCTGGGTCTGGCCGGCCGAATCGCCGAGCTCGGCGCCGAGCGCGTAATAGGGGATCGCCAGTAGCGTCCACCCCAGGTAGGTGACGGTCAGGGTCGTAAACAGGAACACCGCACCGGCCGACTCGTCCGGCCGGAACAGCATCGACGCACCGCCGAGCATCAGCAGTCCGCCGAGCACCATCAGCCACTGCGGACGGATCCGCGCGCGCGTCCGGTCGGTCAGCAGGCCAACCAGTGGATCGGTCACCAGGTCCAGCAGGCGGGCGAAAAGCAGGACCGCGCCGACCGTCGCGAGACCGATCTCCGGCTGTTCCGCGTAGCGTGCCGGGAGGTACACGTACAGCGGCAATCCGAGGAATGCCAGCGGGACTGCCGGCATGGCATATGCCAGCAGCTGGCCGCGACGATTCGACCGTGTCAACGCTTGTAGCAACACTGGACGACATCGATCTGGTGGGAGCGGAAACCGGCTTCACAGAAGGCCAGGTAGTAGCGCCACATGCGGCGGAAGCGATCGTCGTAACCATGATCGTCCAGCCAGTCGGTGCAGCTGTTGAAGCGGGCATGCCAGGTCGACAGGGTATCGGCATAGTCGATCCCGTAGGGGTTGAGGGCGGTGAGCTCGAGGCCGGCAGCCGTCCCCAGTTCCCCGAGGTGGGTCTTGGTCGGCAGCATGCCGCCGGGGAAGATATAGGTCTGGATGAAGCCGCCGGGTGTCGAGGCATATTCCTCGAACTGTGCCTCGTCGATGGTGATCACCTGCAACGCGGCGCGACCGCCCGGCCGGACGCAACGGCATATCGCGTCGAAGTAGCCGGCCCAGTACTCACGGCCCACCGCCTCGAACATCTCGATCGAGACCACATGGTCGACCGCGATTCGTAAGTCGCGGTAGTCGCACAGGCGCAGGTCGACGAGGTCCGACAGACCGGCCCGGGCAATCCTGTCGCGCGCATAGCTGAGCTGTTCCTGCGACAGTGTGAGCCCGGTCACGCGCATGCCGCGGCGGGCCGCATACTCGGCAAACCCGCCCCAGCCGCAACCGATCTCCAGGATGTGTTCCCCTGGGCTGGCGTCGAGCATGTCGAGCATGCCGGCGTACTTACGCTGCTGCGCCGCCTCGAGACTGTCTCCCTCGCGGAAGACGGCCGACGAGTAGGTCATACTCGGATCGAGCCATTGGGTGTAGAAGTCGTTCCCCAGGTCGTAGTGCGCGGCGATGTTGCGTCGGCTGCCGCGCCGCGTGTTGCGGTTCGCCCAGTGGCGCAGTCCGACCCACGCCTGCGACAGCCAGGTACGTCGCTGCGTTGCGTCGTAGGCGTCGAGATTCAGCGCCAGCAGTTCGAGCAGACGCGCCAGGTCCGGCGTCTCCCACTCGCGCGCCAGATAGGACTCGGCGAACCCGAGGTCGCCGCGCCAGAGCAGACGCCGCATCAGCGCCGCGGGGTGGGCGATAGTGATCGCGGCGTCGGGCCCCGGCTCCGGTCCCTTCAGGGTGAACGGGCGATGCGATGCAAGGGTGACCGTCAGGGTCCCGCGGCGCAGCTTCGCGATGTGGTCGACCAGGCGCCGATGGTGCCAGGGCATCTCCAGTACCCAGGGGGCCTGGGCTGCCAATGTTGCGGATTCCGAACGCATGTCAACTCACCTCTTCGAGCGGTGGTGCGGGTTTACGGTAAAAGCGCTCGCCTTGCAGCCAGATGCGCAGCGCATGCCAATGGATTGCCAGCAGTACCTTGGCGGTCTGCAGTGGTACGCGAGCCAGCTGCTTCAGGCATTCGGCGCTGCTGAAGGGACGCTGGCGGCCGGTCTGGGTCGCTACGAGCATCAGTTCGTCGTCCTGGAACTCGCGGATCACGACGCGCAGCCTGTCGGCAGGGCGCGACAGCCGAAAGTCGTAGTGGGCATCCATCTGAATGAACGGCGAGACGTGAAAATCCTTCCGATGGGACTGCCGTAGGGGCCAGCCGGACTGCCCGGCGGCAGGCTTCAACAGATAGCAGTGACGCTCGCCGAAGGTGTTGCGTACCTCGGCGATGATCGCCGCCGGCCGACCGTCACCGGACTCGCAGTACCAGAGGCTCAGCGGGTTGAACACCCAGCCGAGCACCCGTGGAAAGCACAACAGGCGGATCGTCAGGCGACTGCCGTCGATGCCCCCGCGGCCCAGGATACCTTCGGCCCACTGCCTCAGATCCTTGTCACCATCGGGCAGATGATCGGCATCGTAAAAGCTGAGGAGGTTGAAGCGGTTGCGGGAAAACAACGCGCTGTGCTTCTCGATCTCGTCAAGCCGGTCGATATCCAGCAACAGGCTGAAGACGCGATAGCGAAACCGGTAGTTCGCCTTGAAGAAGCGCTGGTGCATCACTTCGCTTTCGTACAGACAGGCAGCGGTCGACATCAGGCTGCCTCGGGCACGATCTGCGGCACCAGGGTCAGGTCGCGTGAGGCTTCGGCCTGGTGTTCCCAAGGCACCTGCGCGCCGAGCGCGCGGGCCACTTCGACCCCGGATCGCATGCCGTCTTCGTGGAAGCCGTAGCCGGTCCAGGCACCGGCGAACCAGAGTCGGTCCCTGCCCTGGATCCGGTACAGCTGTTTCTGCGCATTGAGGGCATCGAGGCTGAATACCGGGTGGTCGTACGAAAACTCGGCGACGACGCTGTCGCGCGCCGGCTCGCGCAAGGGGTTCAGCGAGACGAAATAGTCGTTGCGGGTCGCGAGCCGCTGCAGGGAGTTCATCCAATAGGTGACACTGACAGCACCGCTGGGATCGATCTCGGGCTCGCTCAGGTAATTCCAGGACGACCATACCCGCCGCTGCTGCGGCATCAACGCCGGGTCCCGATGCAGGATCACACGGTTCGGCTGATATCGAATGGCCGACAGCACCGAGCGTTCGCTGGGGGTCGGCCGGGAAACCAGACGGAGCGCCTGATCACTGTGGCAGGCCAAAACGACCTGGTCATAACGCTCACGACTGCCGTCGGCGAAACAGAGATCGACCCACTGCGCAGCGCGCTCCACGCTGGACACGGCCCGCCCGGGATGCGCCCGGTCGCCGAGATCGCCGATCAGCCGATCCATGTACCGACTCGATCCGCCTTGGACGGTGTGCCATTGCGGCCGGTCGGTCAATTGCACGAGTCCGTGGTTGTTGAAAAAGCGCAGGAATGTCTGGGCGGGGAATTTGCCGACCTCGCCGCGTGGGCACGACCATATGGCCGCTGCCATTGGATAGAGATAGCGCTCCCGGAATAGCAGGCTCAGACCCTTGCCATCGAGGAAGGCATCCAGGCTCTGGTTGGCGGATGGTGGTTCGACCAATGTCCGCTGCGCCACCCGGTTGAAGCGGAGTATCGATCGGAGCAGCCCCCAGAAGCGCGGATTGAACAGATTTCGGCGTTGGCCGAACAGCCCGTTCAGGTCGGTCCCGGCATACTCGAACCGGCCGCTGAACAAGGATGCCGAGAACGACATGTCCGTCGGGTAGGTATCGACGTCGAGGTGATCGAACAAGGCGGACAACAGCGGATAGTTCGGCCGATTGAAGACCATAAAGCCGGTGTCGACGTTGACCGGGCCCGACTCCTCCTCAACGCAGAACGTGTGGGTATGGCCACCGAACCGCGAGTCGGCTTCATATAAGGAAACAGCGCAGCAGTCGCGCAGCAACCAGGCTGTCGCCGCCCCGCTGATGCCGCTCCCCACGACCGCCACTCGTCTGTTTTTGTTCATAAAAGTTGCCCGAAATGTATGTGTTTTATTGCAATTGGACCGGCAGTTGAGCTATACATAATCTATACAACAACGGACGCCGTCAAGCTTTTCCTTATGAAACCCGTACAAATACTTGTCACCGTGCTTTCCTTATTGCTCAGCGCCACCCTGCTCGCCGGGCCATCCGGCAAACCGGCCGGTTCTCTGCTCGATCACGAGGTGCGTCGCCTTGGCAGCGAGGAACGGGTCAACCTGCAGCAGGCCTATCAAGGAAAAGTGGTCCTGGTCGTGAACACGGCGAGCCGGTGTGCATTCACCGACCAGTACGCCGGGCTCGAGGAGCTCTACGCGAACTACCGTGATCGGGGGCTCGTGATCCTGGGATTCCCTTCCAACGACTTTGGAAATCAGGAGCCGGATGGCGAAGTGGCGATCAAGGACTTCTGCCGGCTGACCTACGGCGTCAGATTCCCGATGTTTGCGAAGTCGCGAGTCAGTAAAGGGCAGGCCGACCCGCTTTTTCAGGCACTGGGCGAGGCGGCCGGTCGCTACCCGCAATGGAACTTC
>JASFVZ010000357.1:0-3563 GCA_050049565.1 Chromatiaceae bacterium
TTACGCGACGAATCGCTCCGGGCGATTGGTTGTTCGGCGCCTCCCTGCGCCTCACCCCTGCGGGGCTTACGCGACGAATCGCTCCGGGGGGGGCGTCCAACCGCACCTGTCCGGCGCGAAAATCGCGGATTCCGGTGCAATATGCAGATTCGGGCTGATCGGCTGGCCATAGGCCTTTCCGCACCGGCGTTCGCCGCCTGACGGCGTTTTTTTTATCATGGCGGGCCATTTACGATAGGTCGCGCCCTTCGCGATCGGCCGGCCCGAAAAAGAGACATGGACAAATTAAAAATTACCGGCGGTCGTCCGTTGTCTGGGGAGGTACACATCTCGGGTGCCAAGAATGCCGCCTTGCCGATACTTGCGGCGACCCTGCTCGCCGAGACGCCGATGACGCTCGGCAATATCCCGCGCCTGCGCGATACCACGACAACGATGAAACTCCTCGGCTGCATGGGTATGGAACTGGCCATCGACGAGCATGAGCGGATCGAAGTCGATGCGAGCCGAATCAGCGACCCGATTGCGCCCTATGAACTGGTCAAAACGATGCGTGCATCGATCCTGGTACTTGGGCCGCTGCTTGCGCGCTTTGGCCATGCCGATGTGTCACTGCCAGGCGGTTGCGCGATCGGTTCCCGTCCGGTCGACCTGCATATCGAGGGGCTTCGCGCGATGGGCGCCGAGATCAGCGTCGAGGCGGGCTACATCCGCGCCCGTGCTGCGCGACTCAAGGGTGTCCGCCTAGTCCTCGACATCGTCACCGTGACCGGTACCGAGAACCTGATGATGGCCGCGACCCTCGCCGAGGGGACGACCCTGATCGAAAATGCGGCGCGCGAACCCGAGGTGGTGGATCTCGCAAACTGCCTGAACGCCATGGGCGCCAAGATTCGCGGGGCCGGGACGACCACGATCGAGATCGAGGGCGTGAAGTCGCTGCACGGGACGAGTTACAACGTGCTGCCGGATCGGATCGAGACCGGCACCTTCCTGGTCGCCGGGGCGCTGAGTCGCGGGCGGGTGCATGTCCGCGGCACCGATCCGCGCCAGATCGACGCGGTGCTGCAGAAGCTTGGCGAGGCTGGTGCCGAGCTCGATATCGGCATCGACACGGTCACCCTGGATATGAAAGGCAGGAGGCCAAAAGCGGTCAACGTCCACACGGCGCCATACCCGGCATTCCCGACCGACATGCAGGCCCAGTTCACCGCGATGAACAGCGTGGCCGCGGGTGTCGGAACTATCACCGAGACCGTTTTCGAAAATCGCTTCATGCATGTCCAGGAGCTGCAACGCATGGGGGCAAAGATCAAGCTCGAGGGCAATGTCGCGATCTGCGAGGGCGTGGACCGGCTTGCCGGGGCGCCGGTCATGGCCACCGATCTGCGCGCCTCTGCCAGCCTGGTGCTCGCCGGCCTGGTTGCGGACGGCGAGACCCTGGTCGACAGGATCTACCACGTGGACCGGGGCTATCAGAACATCGAAGACAAGTTCGCGGGACTCGGCGCGCAGATCCTTCGTGTGCCGGGCTGAGGTCAGATCATGAGCGCCCCGTTCGACGTACCCCTGACCATCGCGCTTTCGAAGGGCAGGATCTTCAAAGACACGCTGCCGCTGCTGGCCGAGGCCGGGATCGAGCCGGTCGACGATCCGGACAGCAGTCGCAAGCTGATCCTCGACACCAACCAGCCAGAGGTGAAGCTGGTCCTGATCCGCGCCACCGACGTGCCGACCTATGTGCAATGGGGTGCGGCGGATCTCGGCGTCGCGGGCAAGGACGTCCTGATGGAACACGGCGGTGAGGGGCTTTACGAGCCGCTGGACCTGAAGATTGCCAGGTGCCGGATGATGGTCGCCGGACGCCCGGGCGCGGCGACGGATGCCCGGCGCATCCGGATCGCGACCAAGTACGTCAATGCGGCCCGCGCCTTCTTCGCGGCGCGGGGTCAGCAGGTCGAGGTGATAAAGCTGTACGGCTCGATGGAACTTGCCCCGCTGGTCGGGTTGTCGGAAGTCATCGTGGACCTGGTCGAGTCGGGCAATACGCTGAAAGCCAACGGCCTGGTCCCTCTCGAACACATGCACGACATCAGCTCGCGCCTGGTCGTCAACAAGGCCTCGTGGAAAATGAAGCATGGTGCCGTGCTGGGACTCGTCAATGCCCTCAAGGCGGCGGTCGGGGCAGCAAGGCCCCGCAACGGATAAAGACAATGGCCGAATTGCGTAGACTGAACACGACCGATTCCGATTTCCAGCGGCAGCTTGATGCGTTGCTGGCCTGGGACGCGGTTTCCGATGAGACAGTCGGCCAAGTGGTCGCCGAGGTGATCGCAGCGATCCGCAGCCGCGGCGATGCGGCGCTGCTGGACTTCACCGCCCGCTTCGACGCCTGGTCACCGGAATCGGCGGCGGCGCTGGAGATCCCGTTGGACCGGCTCGCCGGGGCCTGGGGACGGATACCCGCCGAGCAGCAGCAGGCCCTGCGCCACGCCGCCAACCGCGTGCGAGCCTACGCCAAGCGGCAGAAGTTGGACGACTGGACCTACACCGAGCCCGATGGGACCGTGCTGGGTCAGCAGGTGACGCCACTCGATCGGGTCGGGTTGTATGTGCCCGGTGGCAAGGCGGCCTATCCATCTTCCGTGTTGATGAATGCGCTGCCGGCGAAGGTCGCCGGTGTGCAGGAGCTGGTGATGGTCGTGCCGACCCCGCGTGGCGAGGTCAATGAATTGGTGCTCGCCGCTGCCCACGTGTGCGAGGTCGATCGGGTGTTTGCTATCGGCGGCGCCCAGGCCGTGGCGGCTTTGGCCTATGGCACCGATTCGGTGCCGGCGGTCGACAAGATCGTCGGCCCGGGCAATATCTATGTCGCGACGGCCAAGCGCACCGTGTTCGGCCAGGTCGGCATCGATATGGTCGCTGGCCCGTCCGAGATCCTGGTGATCTGCGATGGCCGGACCGACCCGGATTGGGTCGCGATGGACCTGTTTTCACAGGCCGAGCACGATGAGGATGCGCAGTCGATTCTGCTGTGTCCGGATGCTGCTTTCGTCGACCGGGTCGAAGCCAGCATCGACCGGCTGCTGCCGACCATGGACCGCCGCGAGATCATCGCGACCGCATTGCGGACGCGCGGTGCACTGATCGTCTGCCGCGACCTCGACGAAGCGGCCGAGGTCGGGAACTTCATCGCGCCGGAACACCTCGAGCTGTCGGTCGCCGATCCCGAGGGGCTGGCCAGGAAGATCCGCCACGCCGGCGCGATCTTCCTGGGGCGCCATACCTCCGAACCTCTCGGCGACTACTGTGCCGGGCCGAACCATGTGCTGCCGACCTCGCGCACCGCGCGCTTCAGCTCACCGCTCGGTGTCTATGACTTCCAGAAGCGCTCGAGCATCATTCAGGCCTCGCCGGCCGGTGCGGACCGGCTCGGTCGGACCGCCTCGGTGCTGGCGCGCGGCGAGGGGCTCGAGGCGCATGCCCGCTCGGCCGAGTATCGGCTGGCGGATGATTGAAGCCATCGGTGCCCGAATGATCCGACGCAACCCGAAACACGCCGG
>JASFVZ010000358.1:0-3557 GCA_050049565.1 Chromatiaceae bacterium
ATCCACGGGAACGGGTTGGTCGCGCCGGCATACTGCTCCGGCAGGCCGATCTGGGCGCAGCGACGGTTGGCGATGAACTGCAGGTACTCCTCGAACATCGGCGCGTTCAGACCGAGGATGCCACGCGGCATGGTGTCGTAGGCGTACTGGGTCTCCAGGGCGACGGCGTCGCGGATCATCTGCACGATCTCGTTCTTGAAATCGTCGGTCCACAGATGGGGGTTCTCGAGCTTGATCTGGTTGATCACGTCGATGCCGAAGTTCATGTGCATCGACTCGTCACGCAGGATGTACTGGAACTGCTCGGCCGTGCCGGTCATCTTGTTGCGTCGGCCCATGCTGAGGATCTGGGTGAAGCCGACGTAGAAGAAGATCCCCTCGAAGATGATGTAGAAGGCCACCAGTTCGCGTAGCAGCTTCTGGTCGTTCTCCGGCGATCCGGTGTGGAAATTCGGATCGGCCAGGTGGCGGGTGAAGGGCAGCGCCCATTCGGCCTTGCGCGAGACGGCCGGCACCTCCCGGTACATGTTGAATACCTCGCCTTCGTCGAGGCCCAGCGACTCGATCACGTACTGGTAGGCGTGGGTATGCAGGGCCTCTTCGAAGGCCTGTCGCAGCAGGTACTGGCGGCATTCCGGATTGGTGATGTGCTTGTAGACGGCCAGCACCAGGTTGTTCGCGACCAGCGAATCGGCGGTCGAGAAGAATCCGAGGTTGCGCTTGATGATCGTGCGCTCATCCTCGGTCAGGCCGTTCGGGTCCTTCCACAGCTGGATGTCGGCGTTCATGTTGACTTCCTGCGGCATCCAGTGATTCGCGCAGCCGTCGAGGTACTTCTGCCATGCCCACTCGTACTTGAAGGGGACGAGCTGGTTCAGATCGGCGCGGCAGTTGATGATTTTCTTGTCGTCGACCCGGATCCGGCCGGCGCCCATCTCGAGCGTCTCGAGCCCGGTTGCGCCCGCGTCGGCAACGGGTTCGATCGATGGCACGGGATCGACCGACGGCGCAGCACCGGCGGTCGCCATCAGGGTGGCGTTGTCGACGAGACCGTCGCCGGCGTGCGGGTGCTTTACCGTGTCATGGGCGGCGAGGCCAGCCGTCGGTACGGTTGCGGACGGTGGCGGCTCGTGACGGGCTGCTTTCGGTGCCGCGGGCTGGAGCGGATCATCCCAGTTCAACATCGCGTGGTCTCCTGAATTCTGATTTTTACCGCCGACGGATGTCGACGGTCTGCATTGACAAGATGGTGCCGGAGTGACCCCAATCCCCCTTGGGTGGTGGTCTATGACATTACGAAAATGTCGGGCGAGAGTTCTCGGAGTCCCTCCGGCATTGATCGCTTATTCCCACTTCAGGCCACCGGCCTGGTACTCGGTGACGCGGGTTTCGAAGAAGTTCTTTTCCTTGCGCAGATTGGCCTGTTCATCGAGCCAGGTCAGCGTCGGTTCGGCGCCGGGGTACGGCTCATCCAGGCCGAGGTTGCGCGCGCGTCGGTTGGCGATGAAACGGTACTGGCCCATGTGGTCCTCGCGCGTGTAGCCGAGGATCGGATCGCGCAGGATGTACGCCGCGTACGCGTCTTCAGCGGCCTCGCATTCAGACCACATCTCGGCGATCGCGCCTGGATCGGGGCTGATCCGCTCCTCGAGCATGATCTGTTTGGCTACCCGGATACCGAACGATGCGTGCAGCACTTCATCGCGCATGATGTATTGGAACTGCTCGGCCGTGCCCTTCATCAGGCCGCGACGCTGCAGCGCGAACACCGGGCTGAAGCCGTTATAGAACCAGCACCCTTCGAAGATGCCGGCGAAGAAGATGTAGGCCAGCAGGAAGTTGTGCAGTTCGTCGGGGTCGGTCAGGTCGATGTCGGCTCGCAGTACCGAGTGCAGGCGCCGGTTGGCGATCTGGATCTTGCCGTTGATCTCCGGGACCACGCGATACCGGTTGTAGATCTCTCCCTGATCCAGTCCGAGCGACTCGATGCAGTGCTGGTAGGTCCAGGTGTGCAGCGACTCTTCGTAGACCTGGCGCGCCTGGTAGATCTGCAGTTCGGGTGCCGACATCTTCTCCATCACGGCCAGACCGATGTTGCGCATCGCCAGGATGTCCGACGTGGTCAGGTAGGCCAGCACATTCTCGTAGACGTGCTTTTCTTCGAGCGTGAGACGATGGTGATAGTCGTGGACGTCCTGCGCCATGCTGATATCGAGCGGCGTCCAGTGGTTGCGATTGGCGTTCAGAAAGTACTCCCAGGCCCAGGGGTACTTGAACGGCGCCAACTGATTGATGTCGGTCATCCCGTTGATGACGCGTTTGTCATCGGGATTGATCGGGCGCAGATCCGGCAATGGGTTACCGCACCGTGCCGGTTCGATGGCGTCGATCGACGCCGGTGCCGCAGCCGTGGTCTTCGACGGTGCAGTAACGGGTGCGAAGGGGTCTTCCCAGTTCAACATCTGTTTGGTCCTCGCTAAACGTCGCCGTTAGTGCCTTACTGACAGGCTTCGCAATCCGGATCGAGGATGCTGCATACCTTGGCGCCTCCGGCGTCAGCGCCGTTTCCGCCGCTCGCGTGGTAGCTGCCGCCGACCGCACTCAACTGGTTGGCCTTGCTGCTGTCGTCCATGGTCGATTTCTCCACGTGCGTGGCACCCATCGACCGCAGGTAGTAGGTGGTCTTCAGACCGCGTACCCAGGCCAGCTTGTAGAGGTTGTCGAGTTTCTTGCCGGACGGCTCGGACATATAGAGATTGAGGCTCTGCGCCTGATCGATCCATTTCTGCCGCCGGCTGCCGGCCTCGACCAGCCAACGCGGGTCGACCTCGAACGCGGATGCATACAGCGCCTTCAGGTCGTCGGGTATGCGATCGATCGGTTGGACCGAGCCGTCGTAGTACTTCAGGTCGTTGACCATGACGTCGTCCCAGAGATTGAGCTGCTTCAGGTCGCGGACGAGGTAGGGGTTGACGACGGTGAACTCGCCGGAAAGGTTGGATTTGACGAACAGGTTTTGATACGTGGGTTCGATCGACTGGCTGACACCGCAGATGTTGGAGATGGTCGCCGTCGGAGCGATCGCCATCGTATTGGAGTTGCGCATTCCGACCGACCGCACCCGCTGGCGCAGGCCATTCCAATCCAATGTCTGGCTGTCATCGACCTGCAGATAGTTGCCGCGTTGCTCGGCCAGTTGCTCGAGCGAGTCGATCGGCAGGATGCCCTGGCTCCACAGCGAACCCTCGTAACTCTGGTAGCGGCCACGCTCTTCGGCAAGATCGGTGGAGGCCTTGATCGCGAAATAGGACACCGCCTCCATCGTGCGGTCGGCAAAGTCAACGGCCTGCTCGCTGGCGTAAGGCAGGCGGACTTTGTACAGCGCGTCCTGGAAGCCCATGATGCCCAGCCCGACGGGGCGATGGCGCAGATTGGAATTGCGCGCCTGCGGTACGCTGTAGTAGTTGTACTCGATCACATTGTCGAGCATGCGCATCGCGGTGCCGACGGTCTTTTCCAGCTTGGCGGTGTCGAGACCGTTTTCGTCGACATGCGCT
>JASFVZ010000359.1:0-3555 GCA_050049565.1 Chromatiaceae bacterium
GCGCTCGCCGCAGTGCGGCTGTTCGTCGATGTGTTTGCCGCCTACGCGGGCAACCTGGCATTGAGCTTCAACCCGGCCGGCGGGATCTACCTGTGCGGCGGGCTGGCCATTCACCTGGCCGACTGGTTCGCGCCTGCCGGGTTCCAGGCCCGGTTTCTCGCCAAGGGTCGGATGCGCCAAATTGTCGAACGCATTCCGGTCTTCCTCGTTACCCGCCACAATACCGGCCTAGCGGGCGCCATGAGACTCGCACGACAGACCACAGGGCAGAAAGATGACCAGCAGTGACGAGCAGCACCACCTGTACAAATATTACGTCGAGCCACAGGCCGTCAGTGACATGACCCGGCGCACGCTGGTCCTGGTGCTGGCCGGCGGGGAAGGTTCCCGACTCAAGAACCTGACCAAGTGGCGCGCCAAACCGGCCGTGCCGTTCGGCGGCAAATACCGGATCATCGACTTCGCACTGTCGAATTGCATCAACTCCGGGCTGCGCCGGATCGGGGTGCTGACGCAGTACAAATCGCACTCGCTGATCCGGCACCTGCAGCGTGCCTGGGGCTTCATGCGTCCGGAGATCGGCGAGTTCGTCGAGATCATCCCGGCGCAACAGCGCCTTCGCCCGGAGTGGTACAAAGGCACGGCCGACGCGATCTACCAGAACCTCGACATCGTCTACCGGCATGAACCTGAATATGTGCTGATCCTCGGCGGCGACCACATCTACACGATGGATTACGCGGCAATGCTCGCGACCCATGTCCAGTCGCAGGCCGACGTCACCATTGGCTGTATCGAAGTCAGCCTGGAAGAGGCCAAGTCGTTCGGTGTGATGTCGGTCGACGAAGAGTTCCGTATCACCCGCTTCAGCGAGAAGCCGCAGGACCCGGAGAGCATTCCGGGCAAGCCCGACCTCGCGCTGGCCTCGATGGGGATCTACATCTTCTCGATGGAGTACCTGACCAAGGCACTGATCCACGATGCCGAGGACGAGACCTCCGCGCATGACTTCGGCAAGGACATCATCCCGAACACCATCAAGCACGCCAAGGCGATGGCCTACCCCTACCTCAACAATAAGGGCGAACCGGCCTACTGGCGTGACGTCGGCTCGATCTACTCGTACTGGAAGGCCAACATCGAGTTGTGCGATATCGAGCCAGAGCTCAATCTCTACGAACGTGACTGGCCGATCTGGACCTACCAGACCCAGAGCCCGCCGGCCAAGTTCGCATTCGACGACGAGGGCCGGCGCGGACAGGCGATCGACTCCCTGGTCGCCGGTGGCTGCATCATCTCCGGCGCCAAGGTCAAGCGCTCGGTCATCTTCTTCAACACGCAGGTGGAGACCGGCACCTTTATCAAGGAGAGTGTGATCCTGCCCAAGGTCCGGGTCGGCAAGAACTGCCTGCTGCAGCGCTGCGTCATCGACAAGGGCACGGTGATCCCGGACGGCTTCCAGGTCGGCGTCGACCCCGAAGAGGACCGGCGCCGCTTCCTGGTCACCGAAGAGGGCATTGTGCTGATCACCCCGGGCCAGATGAACCAGCGCCTGCATTACGAGCGCGACTGAATCATGACGAGCGAACAGCCGGGCAAACTCAACCTGGTGCTGTGCTGGCACATGCACCAACCCTGGTATCGCGAGAGTCAGGAGGGTGACTACCGCCTGCCCTGGGTCTATCTGCATGCCCTGAAAGACTATGTCGACATGGCGGCGCACCTCGAGGCACATCCGGCGATGCGCTGCGTGGTGAATTTCACCCCGGTATTGCTCGAACAGCTCGACGACTATGCCGAGCAGTTCCGCGGTCATCTGGCTACCGGCAGTCGTTTTGCCGAGCCGCTGCTCAATCTGATCGCCGGCGTCGAGCCGATACCCGCCGACCCCGAAGGCCGCGCCGAGTTGGTTCGCGCCTGCCGGCGCGCCCACAAACCCATGATGATCGACGTCTACCCGGCATTTCGTGGATTGTTCGAGCTCGTCATGACACCAGACGGCGCGCATGTCGACGAACACCGGCTCGCGTATCTCAACGACCAGTTCTTCCTGGATCTTCTGAGCTGGTACCACCTGGCGTGGCTGGGCCATTCCTTGAAACGCCAGCCCGCCGTCCAGCGGCTGCTTGAGGAGCAACAGCATTTCGACCGGGCCGCCCGGCAGTCGCTGCTGGAGATCATGTCGGAGACATTCGACAACCTGCTTGGTCGCTATCGACAACTCGCGAAGCGCGGTCAGATCGAATTGTCGATGACGCCCTATGGCCATCCGATCGTACCGCTGCTGATCGACGTTGGCGCCATGCATGGTGCGCTGCCCGAGGCCGAGGCACCGCAGGGCGGCAATTTTCCCGGTGGTCTCGAGCGTGCGCGTTGGCATATGCGGGAAGGACTGCGCGTCTTCAAGCAGTATCTCGGCACCGAACCCGATGGCGTCTGGCTCTCCGAGGGCGGCGTCAGTGTCGACGCGTTGAAGCTGCTCGATGAATTCGGTATTCGCTGGAGTGCATCGGGCGAAGGGGTGTGGAATAACAGTCGCTTCCTGTCGAAGCTGCCGGCACAGGGTGATGAGGCGCGGCACAGCCTGTTCAGCGCCAATGCCGTCAACGACTGCGACACCCGCATGTTCTTTCGCGACGACGGTCTATCCGACCTGATCGGCTTCGAATACCAGCAATGGGATGCAGTAGACGCCGCGGCCGACTTCAACCAGCACCTCGCCAATATTGGCAGGTATCTGGGTGACCGGCGCGATCGGCACGTCGTCAGCGTCATTCTCGACGGCGAGAACGCCTGGGAGTACTACCCGGACAATGCCTTCCACTTCCTCGGCGCGCTGTACGAACAGCTGGCGCAGAGTGACGAGGTGGAGCTGCTGACCTTCACCGAGGCCCTTGACCGCTGTCCTGCCGAGCCTTTGCCGGATCTGTGTCCAGGGAGCTGGGTGTACGGATCCTTTTCGACCTGGATCGGCGATAGCGACAAGAACCGTGCCTGGGACCTATTGATTGACGCCAAGCGTAGCTACGACCGCGCACTCGAGACCCGCAGATTCAACAAGAAGAAGCTCCAACGCCTCGCGCGTCAGCTGGCGATCTGTGAAGGCTCGGATTGGTTCTGGTGGTTTGGCGACTACAACCCGGCCGACAGTGTCAGCGACTTCGACCGGCTGTACCGCCAGCAGCTGCGCAACCTTTACGCGATGCTTGATCTGCCGATCCCGGCAAACCTTGAGCAGCCGATCTCGACCGGGGGCGGGGATGCGGAAAACAGCGGCACCATGCGGCGCGGCCATGGATAAGCTGCTGACGTCACGGCGCGCGGGGATCCTGCTGCACGTCACCTCGCTGCCTTCCGGGCGACTGGACGACGACGCACTGCGGTGGCTCGACTTTATGGCCGAGGCCGGGCTGAGTGTCTGGCAGGTACTGCCGCTGGTGATTCCAGACGCACACGGTTCGCCCTACCAGAGCGAGTCGGCGTTCGCGATGGACCCGCGGCTGCTGCCGGTTCAGGCCGATCCGATCGACGAGGCCGACTTCGAGCAGTTCTGTG
>JASFVZ010000360.1:0-3554 GCA_050049565.1 Chromatiaceae bacterium
CTTGCCTGTACGCGAGTGGCACCGCGAAGGCCGTCAGAACGGTCCTGGCAAGTACCCAACTAGACTTGCACAATGGTCGGCAAGACAGGTTGAAAACACCTGTTGGGCTGATCAGGCAGAGAGGCTCCCATGTGGCTACGTACCAGCTGTGTGCTGGCATTTGAGATCGCTGCGCCAACCCCGTTCGTGCTGATGCTGCGACCCCGTAGCGGCGCACAGCAGTGGATAGCCCGTGAAGAATATATGCTGACGCCTAGCGTGCCGGTATTCGAATTCACCGACGGTTACGGCAATCTTTGTCAACGCCTTACTGCCCCTATTGGTTCCTTCGAAGTCGCCACAAGCGCGGAGGTCATGACTGCAGACGAAGTCGATCAGGCCGACGGGGCGGCTTTTGTGGAGATACAGGATCTGCCTGACGCCGCGCTCAGCTACCTCCTGCCCAGCCGGTATTGTGAATCAGATCGCTTTCATCAGATGGCGACAGCAATTACCTTCGGACAGCGTCCAGGGTGCGATCAGGTTGCAGCAATAGTCAGCTGGTTGCGCCACAACGTCAGTTACCAGCCCGGCAGCAGTGATGCGCCAATATCGGCGGCCGAGGTCAATTCCAGGCGTGTCGGTGTATGCCGGGACCTGGCGCATTTAGGCATTGCCTTGTGCCGAAGCCTGAGTATCCCTGCACGCTTGGTGGTGGGCTACCTGCATCAGTTGGAACCGATGGATCTGCACGCATGGTTTGAGGCCTATGTCGGAGGCCGTTGGTATACCTTCGATGCGACTCAGACCAGCCTGCGAGGCGGCTATGTCGCGGTTGGCTATGGTCGGGACGCTGCAGACGTCGCTGTTTACAGCCAGTTCGGACCCGCCGTCTATCCAACGGCGCAGACAGTGAAGGTTGAGCGCCTTCGGCGCTGATTCTTTATCACATACGCACGAAATCTCGTTTCTCGAACTTGCCACATGCCCCACTACAGAGACAGTTCAATATGCGTTTCACGATCCAACATCGCACGCAATACAGCTATTCGCAGCCCGTACAACTGAGTCCGCACCGGTTGCGCTTCCACCCTCGTGACGATGGGGCACAGCGCGTCATAGAACATCGGTTGGAAATCTCCCCACCGCCGCAGGGGCGTAATGATCATATCGACCTGGAAGGGAATCGCGTGACCCAGGTCTGGTTCGCATCCAATACCGAGCATTTGGAAATCAACTTGGCGATGCAGGTTGAAACGCTGCGCAGCAATCCATTTGATTTTCTGTTGGATCAGGAGGCAGCATCCCTACCCATCGATCATGCGCATGACGTGGTCTGTGCCCGTGCCTA
Organism: Chromatiaceae bacterium; assembly: GCA_050049565.1. Lineage (GTDB taxonomy): Bacteria > Pseudomonadota > Gammaproteobacteria > Chromatiales > Chromatiaceae > Thiosocius. The sequence continues at coordinate 1,331 of JASFVZ010000360.1, forward strand.
TTTAGAACGTATCGAAGCGGATGATTTTGTGACCGCTTTTGCTGCTGAACTTAGCCTGGCGGTGGATCGCGATACCCTGCGCTTTCTAGATCGCCTCAACCATCAGCTGTTCGCGGAGTTCAACCACATTCATCGCGAAACGGGCATTCCACAATCGCCAGCGATGACGCTGCAGAGCCGTCATGGCGCCTGCAGGGACCTCACCGTGTTGTTTGTAGACTGTTGTCGGGCAGAAGGACTCGCTGCCCGTTTTGCCAGCGGCTATCAGCGAGGGAATCTACAGAGCGAGCGACGTCATCTACACGCTTGGCCCGAGGTCTACCTCCCGGGTGCGGGCTGGCGAGGTTTCGACCCGACTCATGGACAGGCGATCGCTGACACGCATGTGACTGTGGCGGCGGCCGCTCATCCACAAGACACTATGCCGGTAAGTGGGATCTTTACGGGTGAGGGCGCGAACAGCTCGCTCGATTATGATCTGCGCATTGAGGTATCGGAATAAGCTGCCGTTGGCGGATACCCACCAAACTCACGTGCCGGGAATTCTAGATATTTCCGCCTGCGGGGAGCTTCAAGGGGCGACAAGTAAGGATGTCCGCTCATGCGTTTAACTCGATCGCAATGGCTGCTAGCCGGAATCGCGGTTCTTGTCCGGGAGCATGAAGGGTTGTACGACACCTGCCAATGAACCCGGCCCCTCAGTTGACCGTCTTTCTCAACGGGCAGGTGTTGGTCCAACCTTGAGGGAGGAAACCGCGGGACGCTGGGCCGTGGCTGGATTGATGCGCAAGGCTATGGGGATTTGACTCGTCACTCGCTGGCATGGGGCGGCAATCGAGTCAGACAGGCGGTCAATCCTCTCGCTTCGCTGGCCGTTCGCAGGCTGGGTCGCCCGAACCGCTTGCCGATAGCGCTCGTACAAACGGATGAGATCGTGGAATAGTGCAAATGCTGCCCGTATCGTCACCAAGCGGTGACGATGAGGGGCGTCGGCGCGGGTGCTCATGCATCACCTCGCCGCTTCGGTGACGCCCGGATCGGTTGCCCACGCCCAACGGTCTCGATGATGATCATCGGTGCACCGCAGTGCGGGCAGACATAGGTCGGCGGCACAGGATCGGCTGCGGCATCGCTGGTGCTGCCCTCATCACTGGATTAAAACGGTACGCTCAGCAGCTCACGTGCCTTTGCCAGATTGCCCTTACGCCCCGCATTGGCGAGCCGGCCGTGGTGGCGCGGTGGAAACCGGTCGGCAGCACGTGCAGCAGGAAGCGCCGCATGAATTCATCGGCCGCGAGCGTCATGGTCTTGTATTTGGTCCGGCCCTTGGCGCCGTAGTCCTTCCACTTGAAGGTGACAGCGTGCTCGCCCATCGCGACGAGACGCTGGTTCGAGATGGCGCCCCGGTGGGTGTAGCGCGATAGATAGGCCAGTACGGCCTTTGGGCTGGCGGCACAGCCGCGAGAGCACCCGCCCCGGCAGAAAGAAGCCGGGTTTGCAGGCGACCCAGCGTTGCCCGTCGGCGATAGCCCGCCACCGGGGACGATGCCGTGCACATGGGGATGATGGGTCAGCGCCGAACCCCAGGTATGGAGGCCCAGGGTCAGGCCGATGCGGGCCCCCAGATGCTTCGGATCGGCCGCGATGGTCTGCAGGGTCTCGGCCGCTATCTGAAACAGCAGGCCGTAGATCACCGCCTTGTTGGTGTAGGCGATGTCGCGGATCGGTGCCGGCAGAGTAAAGACCACGTGGTAGTACGCGACCGGCAACAGATCGACCTGACGCGCCTCGAGCCAACGCCGTGCCGCACTGACTTGGCACTTCGGTTTAAGTGTCCAGGCTGCGTTTGGGCAGGATCCAGTTTGGCCGTGGAAAATGGCAGGTATAGCCGTTGCGATAGCGTCCCAGGCAGTCCTGGTGATCCGGCTCTGCCTCCCAGAACGGCCCGGCCGGTTCCACTTCGGTCACGACTTTCCCGGGCCAGATGCCGCTGGCCTCTACGTCGGCGATGGTATCCAGGGCGGTGATTCTCTGCCCCTCGTCCTCGTAATCGATGGCCGAGCGATACGATGTCCCGCGGTCATTGCTCTGACGGTACAACGTGGTCGGGTCATGGATCTGGAGAAAGAACTCCACCAGTTGACGGTATGTGATCGCGGCCGGATCGAACAGGATCTCGATCCCTTCGGCATGCGTTCCGTTGTTGCGATAGGTGGGGTTGGGG
>JASFVZ010000361.1:0-3553 GCA_050049565.1 Chromatiaceae bacterium
GGGTTACGGATCCCCAACTCGTGACTCTAAAGGCCCCGCCGAAAACAAGTCGGACCGGAACGAGTTTATGATCAATACAACTGGAAACCAGGCAGGAAGCGCTCGACGGCGACGGTGACCCAGACCACGGTCATCAACAGCAATGACAGGAAGACCGCGGCAGAACCCATGTCCTTGGCACGCCCGGATAGCTTGTGAGGCTCGTCACCGATGCGGTCGACGACGGCCTCGATCCCCGAGTTCAGCAACTCGACGATGACGACGAGGAACAAGGTGCTGATCAGCAACGCGGTCTGGGCCGCGCTCTGTCCGAGCCAGATAGCCAGCGGCAGAAAGGCCAGCGTCAACAGGGTCTCCTGACGGAATGCAGATTCGTGTTTCCACGCCGCACGAAATCCCTGCAGCGAGTAGCCCGCTGCCATGACGATCCGTTTGAGGCCGGTATAGCCTGGCTTTGTCATTGCGCCTCCTTCAACGCCGGTGCCTTGTCCTCCTTCAGCGGCACCAGCGCATGCAGGAACTGGTCGGCAATGGCTGTCCAGCTCAGGCCGAGAGCGGCGTTGCGGCACGCGTCCCGGTCCAGCTGCAGCGCCTGCTCGGCCGCCACGCCGAGATCGTCATGCATGACACCGGTTACCCCGGGCTGCAACACGTCCAGTGGCCCCGTGACCGGGTAGGCTGCGACTGGCGTACCGCACGCGATGGCCTCGATCATGACGAGCCCGAAGGTGTCGGTCAGTGAAGGAAACACGAATACGTCCGCGGACGCATAATAGGCCGCCAACTCCTCACCGAACCTGGCGCCCGGAAAAACGACATCAGGATACTTCTCGCGTAGCTCGGCGAGCTTTGGCCCATCGCCGACGACGACCTTAGTGCCAGGCAGATCGAGACCGAGGAAGCTGTCGATGTTCTTTTCCGGGGCCACGCGGCCCACGTTGAGCCAGAGCGGTCGCGTCCACGCGCTGTCCTGGCGACGTTCCGGAGCGAACAACTCGGTATCCACGCCGCGACCCCAGACCTGGAGATGGCTGAAGCCACGCTGCTCGAGGTCGGTTTTCAGCGTCTGGGTAGGTACCAGTGTGCGCGACGCGTGACGATGGAAGGCGCGCACCATCGCGTAGGTCAGACCGAGCGGCACGGGCAGGCGCTCGCGAAGATACTCCGGAAAACGCGTGTGAAAGGAGGTCGTGAAGGCATAACCATGCCGCCGACAGAAGCGCCTTGCCGCATAGCCGATCGGCCCCTCTGTGCTGATGTGGATCGCATCCGGATCGAAGGCCTCGATGCGCGCCGTCAGGCCACGCAGCCAGACCGACACCTTGATCTCCGGATAGGACGGCATTGGCAACGCCGGAAAGTCACCCACACCGATGACTTCCACGCCGTGCCCAGCAGCGCGCAACGTGTCGACAACGGTGCTCAACGTGCGCACTACGCCGTTCATCTGCGGGTGCCAGGCATCCGTCGCGAGTAACAGCTTCACGAGCGAACTCTCGAAAGCAAATACCGGCGAAGCCACGTCTTCGCCAACAGAGTCACTCCGCTTTCACATCGGCACGCACTGAGGTGGCATCCATCGTCTTCCCAGGCTCACCCGCTTCAGCCTGCAGGGTGCGCTCGTAACAGCTGACCATTTCGAACGCCTTCGCATCACTGGCCCAACACCGCGCGTACGCGACCGCGCTACCTGAAAGCAGGGCACGTTGGGCCGGTGAGTCGTAGAGGCGCATGACCCGCTCGGCAAATGCGTCGGCATCCAGCGGTGAGACGACGCACCCCTCGCCATCGACGAGAACGTCCCGCGTCCCCATGCGGGCCGTGGAAACAACTGGAAGGCCGCTCGCCATGGCCTCCAGCAGAACCAGCCCCTGTGTCTCGGTCTCGGACGCGAACACAAAAACATCGCTAGTCTGGTAGCAGGCCAGGAGTTCCGTTTCCCGATCCAGATAACCGACGAAGAGAATGCGATCCCCGTCGGGTGATGCCAATGCCCGGGCCCGCAGCGCTCCCAGCGCAGGGCCTTCGCCGGCAATCAGCAGCACCGCCGTCTTTGCCCGTTCCGGCAAACGCTGGAACATCGTTATCAGGAAATCGATGTTCTTTTCATAAGCGACACGACCCACATAAAGCAACACGAACGCATCCGCCTCGAGGCCGTGGCGCTCGCGAAAGCGGTTCGTTGCGATGCGCCCGAAACTCTGTGGCGGCAGCCCTGTCGGGATGACCGCGATCGGCTGCTTGATCCCGTACTCCCGCAGCTTGTCGCGCATTGGGTGCGATGGAGAGACAACCGCATCGACATCGTTGCACTGCCTGCAGGAATAGCGCCGCGCAATCGCCCGCAGCCAACCGTTCGGCAACCAGGGCAGGTATTTTTCGAAGTAGGCCTCGAAAAAGGTGTGGTAGCTGGCGATGACCGGCAAGCCAAGCGCATGTGCGATGTGTATCCCGGCATAGTGCGCGACGAAAGGTGTCTGAATGTGGACGATGTCGATATCGAGCTGCCGCAGGTGCGGGACCAGGCGCTTGATGGCACGCAAAGACATCAGTCGGTCTTCGGGATCGAAGGGTAGCCGTATAGATGTGACACGCAGCACGTCGAACGCTGGCGAGAAATCAGTTGGGTAGCGCGGCGCAATCAGGGTCAGGCGATGTCCCAGTTCGACAAAGGCCTCAGCAAAGGTCTGTATCGACGTGGAGACCCCGTTGATGCGAGGAAAGTACACGTCTGACACCATCAGGATATGCATAAGTCGGAGGCCAGTCGGCAACGCAGAAATCACTGCGCAAACTGAGACCCGCGAAGACTAAGACCTACCCGTGGCATTTTCGTGACAAGGCAGGCACGCGACGCAGGCTCGCACCGTGCTTTCATGAGACTGAAACCATCGTCATGCAAGCTCTCAGGTCAACTTGAAAACACCTCGCGTTGACGATGTACAGCAAGGATCGACTCCTGATACTGGATGCCGATGGCACAACGATTGACGCCTTTGCCGCGATCGAGCGGACGTTCCGCCTGCACGGCATGGATATCGGCGATCTGGAACGCTTTCAAAAGCGACGCCACATGTTCAAGTACCTGGGCGGTCTAAAGGAGTTTCCGAGCAACCTGAAACGGCAGATCGGCAAACATAAACGGGCCAAGCTCATCAAGACGCTGACCGAGGTCTACCGCGACGAGGCGATTCTCTACGAAGACATCGCGCCGTGGCTGAACCGCCTCGGTAGCGAACCCGGTCTGCGCGTCGGGATCATCACGCGCAACATCACGAACGACCCCATTGGCACGCTCGGCGCGTTGCTCAAACGTCACGGGGTCGACGTCGCCGGGCTCGATTTCCTCGTCCACATTCCGCTGAAACAGGACAAGACGGCAGCGTTCCGCGATGTGCGCGATGAGTATGCCGTCAACCCTGCTCGCTGCTACGCCTGCGGCGATGAGAAGCAGGACTTCGCCGCCGCGATCTCAACCGGGATGCACCCGTTTATGGTGTCCTACGGGTTTGAAGACTTCGCCCGACTGACCGAAAAAATAGGCGTCCCATCC
>JASFVZ010000362.1:0-3550 GCA_050049565.1 Chromatiaceae bacterium
GCTGAGTCAGCCGTTCCACCCGCTGCACGAATCCCTCACTGCCGAGCGCCCAACCCTTGTTCGCGGCATCACGAATCTTAACCAGATCCTCTTCCGGGATTCCGGTTGCGAAGAGCTCGCGGTAGATTTCCTGTCGATCGCTCGCAGAGTCTCCCAGGCTGTCAAAGAGCTCGTGCCGAGTAATCAGGTCAGATGATTCTCCCAAGGCGTTGCTGCGGTAACTCGACCAAGCATACTTTGAGGGGCACTGAACGATGTTCGCGCGTACCGGATTGAGTTCGACGTAGCGGTAACAGGTGAGTAGGTATCGCTCGCTGTCAACCAGGCTGGCCTTGTAACGTCCTTCCCACAGTGTGCCGGTCCGGCGGTAGCGGCGGTTGAAATACTGGACATAGTGACGCCCCACCATTTGCACCATCTTGCCGAGGCCGTCCGCGAAGGTCGGCGTGACCAATAAATGGATATGATTGGTCATCAGCACGTAGGCATGTATCGCGCAACGATGTCTGTCTGCTGCCTGCTGCAGCCATCCCAGGAAGCTCAAATAATCGCTGTCATCAGCAAAGACCGCTTGGCGGTTGTTGCCTCGAACTATGACATGCTGTGGATAACCGGGGAGTATGAACCTGGGTGGTCTGGGCACTGGACATCCTTGTCTGTAGCCGGAATTCTCTCGGTAGTGTTCCGCTACTCTTCAAGCAAATCAAGCGAAACTGACCCCTTTGATTTATGTCGCTTTCGAGCGTAATTGCTGCTGCCGTCGTTGCATTCTTTGTGATCGAGGGCGTGTTACTGGGCAAGGCCCTGGTGCTGGGTTGGGAGCTGTCGCGCAGCAGCTCGGCGTTCCAACGCACGGTAAACGACGCATCACATCGCTTGCTCGTCGTCGGCGACAGCACGGCGGTCGGTACCGGCGCGCAGCCCGATGAGTCGGTGGCTGGTCGTCTCGCCGCGCTGCTGCCGAACGTCAGCGTCGTCAACCTTGCCGAAAATGGTGCGAAAGCCGCTGATCTTGTCGGTCAACTCGAGGCGGCACCCGACCTGGTGTTTGATGCGGTGCTCGTGCAAATCGGCGGCAACGACATACTGCGCTTTACACGTTCGTCGACGATCAGGCAGGCGATGCATCGCGCGCTGCAGATCGCCCACGACAAGGCCGGGCTGGTCGTATTGATGAGCACCGGCGACGTCGGCATCGCGCCCGGCCTGCCGTTCCCGATCAACCAGCTATACAGCTGGCGTACGCCCAGGGTGCATGCCGTTCTCCGCGACGCGGCTCAGTCGACGCACACCGAATACGTCGATCTATACAAGCCGTCTCTCGATGACCCATTCGTCGAAGAACCGGAACGCTTCCACGCCTACGATGGGCTGCACCCGTCGGCGAGTGGCTACGCGGCGTGGACGACACGACTGGTAGAGGATTCGTCGATCATTCCGGCGCTAGGTGGTGAACAGCCGACAGGCTAGTGGGCTGCAGCGATGACCGCGTTCACTCGAAGCGGGTGCGCTCGCGAAGTGCATCCAGGCTGATCGAGACATCGCTCAGGGTCTTGCCGTCACCGGCGACACCGACCACGACACCTTTACCGGCCACCGGGATCAGCTTGTCGATCTGGAAGCGTCCCGCAGCCCCGCGGATAAAGCACTCCTCGTCAAAGAACAGCCGGTCGCCTGCGTCACCGACGTCATCCGTTTCGATTGTGTCGAAGCCGATCATTCGCTGCACGTCTTCGGCGCCGGAAACCTCGATCGGCTCGATGGTCTTGTCTTCGGAAGAGATGATAAATGCGTTTGCCATGCAGACCTCCGGAGGAAATGCCTCCGAGTTGTTGGTTGATGCCGCCCAGCGCACTCGCGTCGCAGCAGCGAGGTTCAGTAGTTCACCCAGGCATCCCAACCCAGACAGTCGTCAAGACTGTCATCGGGATCCTGCGGCGGGGTCCGCCGGCCCTGCTGCGCCAAACCGAGCAGCTCTTCGCCAAGATCGATAGCACTCGCCAGAACCGGATGAATAAGCACTGTAACGCCCTCCTGTTAAGTACCTGACACTAGGGCAACAGCAGCAGGGAGGGAAATTGGATGTTCCAACGATGCCGATAGCCAACGACTAATCGGCCGCAACCTGAGCCGCCATGGTCGCGGTCAGGCGTGCCGCCCCCGCGCGGCCGATCGACACCTCGATCACCAGGCGGGCGCGTCCCGCGGACTCGAGTTGCGCAACGAAGGTCTCCGCCTGGCCCTTAGGAACCGCGCAGCGACAGGTGATATCACCGCGCACCGGCGCCCGGTAGCGGATCCCGGCCTCGGCAACGACCAGTTCTGCGGTGAGCCCCCGGCACTTGATCAGGTGGCGCACCATGCCCCAGCCGGTCAGGATGCCTACTGCGTAGAGGCTGCCCGCGAATCCCGTTGAATGGACGTTGACATTCGGGGCCAGGGGCGCCGTGACGCTTATCGCATGACCATCGAGATCGGTGATCTCGAAGCCCATGGCCTGGCTCAAAGGGATGCCGGCATGGATCTCCTGCTGCAGCGCGGCCACATCCGCGCTGGTCATTGGAAGGTGTCCCGGAACTGCTCGCGCAGCGCGTTCTTCTGTACCTTGCCCATGGTATTGCGCGGCAATTCGTCGACGAAAAACACGCGCTTGGGTTGCTTGAAGCGGGCCAGGCGATCACCGAGCGCCGCGATGACCCCCGCCTCATCCAGCGTCGCGTCAACATCGCGCACCACGATCGCGGCGACGCCCTCGCCGAAATCGGGGTGCGGCAGGCCGATGACCGCCGACTCCCTGATGCCGGGCAGCTGGTCGATCTGCGTCTCGACCTCCTTGGGATACACGTTGAAGCCGCCGGAGATGATCAGGTCCTTCGCGCGCCCGACGATCGACACCCGCCCGTCATCGGCCATGACGGCGATATCGCCGGTGATGAACCAGCCGTCGGGCCGGAACTCCTCGGCCGTCTTCTCCGGCATCTCCCAGTAGCCACTGAACACGTTGGCGCCCTGGATCTCGAGTACGCCGGGCTCACCGCGTGGCAGCTCCTTGCCCTGATCGTCGGCGACGCGCGCGCTGACGCCGGGCAAGGGATAACCCACCGTCCCGGCGATACGTTCGCCGTCGTAGGGATTCGACGTAATCATGCCGGCCTCGGTCATGCCGTAGCGCTCAAGTATGCGGTGCCCGGTCCGCTCCTCGAATAATCGATGTGTCTCGGCGAGCAGCGGCGCCGAGCCGGAAACAAACAGCCGCATACCACGGCAGCTGGCGCGATCGAACGCGCCGCGCTCGAGCAGACGGGTATAGAAGGTCGGCACGCCCATCATCACGGTGGCTTCCGGCAGGCGCGCAAGCACCGCATCGACGTCGAAGCGCGGCAGGAAGATCACGCGCGAACCGCCGAGCAGCGCGCAATGCAGCGCCACGAACAGCCCGTGGACATGAAAGATCGGAAGGGCGTGCAACAGCACATCATCGACCTGCCAGTGCCAGTAGTCGTGCAGCACCTGCGCGTTCGATGCCAGGTTGCCGTGACTCAGCATCGCG
>JASFVZ010000065.1:0-8195 GCA_050049565.1 Chromatiaceae bacterium
CCTGGACCGTCTGGCCGTCTGGGTATTGTGCGGCGATGGTGATGGTGAATACAGGCCGGCAGCGGTTGTCAGAGGTGCCAGAATTTCTCGCCGACAAGGGGGCGAGCTACGAAGGGCGGCGGCCCCAAACGTGGACCCTACGTCCAGGTTTCAATTCAAGTCCGACTGATCGCGCGGTTCAATCGTCCGCACGATCATCGACCGGTCCTGCCCATGAGGCAAAGGCGCAGGCAGAGCAGGGAATCGACACTTTGCCGGCTCGCCGAGCAAGGAGGCCTTGCAGCCGCTACTCAATACGAAGCGCATAGAAGGATAATAGGCCGGTCCGATTTCTCACCGGGTGTGGCAATAAGAGGGACGCAAACACCAGGCGCATGGGCTCCCTCGTCAGCGTGTAGCCGCCACGGCAACCGCAAGACGAGAGTGTACGGCAACCTGTTGGCGCCCCGGCTGCGATAATGCTGTCGTTCGGTGAGGTGGGCGGATCGATCATGTTCGAGCTTCGGATAGGGCCTTTCGGGGGGAGTCGCTGGGACCGGTTCGGGCGCCGGTGGCACGCGCTTTTTTTCTGTTCGGCATTTTGGGCAACAGCCAACGCGGGTGGGAGTGGCGAGACGACGTTGGTCGTCGTCAACGCCGCTTCGCCCCTGTCTCAGCACATAGCCAATGAGTACATGGAACTGCGTGAGGTGCCTGATGCAAATCTGCTTAGGCTCGACAAGGTTCCCTCAGTCGGAACCCTGCCCATCAATGAGTTTCGTCGCAAGATCTGGCAGCCGATACAAGACTACATGCAAGAGCATCGCATGGAGCAGACAATTGATCTCATCGCCTACTCCGCAGATTTTCCTTACGGTGTCGATTTCAGAAGCGACGCGAAAGCCCACAAGTTGCCGCGTAATCGATACCGTGGACATGTCGCGTCGCTGACCGGCCTTACCTTCTTCGCCCATCGCGTGATGGCTGAGGATGTTGGCTACCTGGACTTCAACCATTACTTCAACGAGTTCGCCGGCCCGGCGCGCGTGCCGAGCGGTCGCGGCGGCAGGACAGCGCGTCTGGGCAAGCAGGAAGTCAAACGCCTGAAGAAAGAAGCAGCCCGGGCCTTAAAGAAACGGGACTATCCGCAGGCGCTCGAAAGCTACCGAAAACTGGTCGATGACCAACCCGGGCTCGCGGAGCATTGGTACCAACTTGCACGTGTTGAGAGCGCCGCCGGGCGGGTAGAAGAGGCGCTGGCCAGCCTGAAAGAGGCCGTGGAACTGGGCTGGGCCAATAGCCTCCGTACGCGACGCGATCGAGAGCTTTCGCTATTGCATGTCCGGCCTGAGTTTCAAGCGTTGCTAAGGCGAATGGAAACTGCGTTCGGTCCGTTTGAAATAACACATGGCTTCCGGCATCGCTATGTCTGGTCGAACAGCGATCTGGCATTCTGGGAGACCGACGACAGGTTGGATCAGTATTATCTGTCAACGTTTCTCGCCTACACCGGTGTGCGCGGAAACTCGATGCCCGAGATCAGTCACTACCTGAGTCGCGCAGCGGCCAGCGACGGTACCGCCCCGGATGGCACCGTGTACCTCCTGGAGAACAGGAACGTGCGCTCAGACACCCGGCAGCCTTTGTTTCCGGTCACGGTGGCGGAACTCTCACGCCGTGGGCGGAAGGCGAGCATTCTGGCGTCTGGCGATCAGGGTCAGGATGGCATCCTCCCGGTCGGTCGTGATGATGTCATGGGGGCCGTGGTTGGAGCGCAGGGATTCAACTGGGAGAAGTCGCAAAGTCGATTACTTCCGGGGGCCATAGCGGAGTCTCTGACCAGCTTTGGCGGGCATTTCGACAAGGCCAGCCAAACCAAGTTGACGGCCTTTCTGCGTCATGGCGCTGCGGGCTCCAGTGGTGCCGTTGCTGAACCCTTTGCGTTCCAGGAAAAGTTCCCGGTGCCGATGCTGCACGCCTACTACGCCGACGGTAGTTCGTTGGCGGAGGCCTACTATCAAAGCATCCAGATCCCCTACCAGTTGATCATTGTCGGTGATCCGTTGGCCCGGCCATTTGCGCAATTTGCCCGGGTCGGTCTGAAGGCGCCCGATCCAGCAGGGCCGTGGTCCGGCGTCGTCAGGATCGTGCCGGAGTTGCAACCAGCGCAGGACACGGCGATCGAGACGGTCGAGCTGTGGGTCGATGGACAGTATTCAGCTTCTGTCACGGCCGGTGAACCAATCGTTTGGGATAGTCGTCAAGTGGAAGACGGAAGCCATGAGCTTCGACTCGTTGCGATTGAAAAAGGCCCGATCGAGACCCGTTCGGTCTTTCGAACCACCATCGCGGTATTCAACGATGTCAACCGATTTGAAACTATCGCGGCTCCCCGCGCGGTGGACTATGAACAAAGCATCGCGGTGAGCGGCCATGCAATTGGCGCGCAAGCGGTTGAATTGCGCCGCGGGCATCAGTTGCTTGCATCGGCAGATACGGATGACGGCCACTGGGACTTGACGGTACCCGCCAAAGTCCTGGGAATGGGTGAAGCGAGCGTCTTCGTCCGGGCAGTCTTTGATGATGGGCAAGCCGTGCGGTCAGTCCCTTTGCCAATCACTATCAACCCGCCAGCCCGGCTGCCCGCCGACGATGCGCCGCAGCCAGAGGCCCCCGGTCTGTTGGCGTTGGTCGAGGATGCTCAGGGCAGGGTTTTCGAGCTGCCGGTTGACAGGCTGGACGGACGCCTGAAGACAGTAGACCGCAAAGCGCAGCAAATCGCCCGCATTCAACTGAGCGGCTACCTGAAGGTGGACGAGTCGGGCACCTATCAATTGACGCTGCGCACGGAGGGACGCTTGAAGCTGTGGCTGCATGACGAGCTGCTGCTCGATCAAAGGGTAAAACCTGGCGACGCCGAAGCTTTCGTGGCGGTGGGCCTTGAACCGGGCTGGCATCCCGTCAGGATCGAACTGAAACCGAGTGGGCGCAACGCTACGCTTCGTGCCGTACTCGCTGGTCAGACCACCCCTGTGCTGCTTTCAGCTGCGAACCTTGCGCATGATGCTGCTGTCGTGTCGGATTGAGTGGCGATACGGGCCTCATCGACTGCCAGCACAGTCGAGGACAAAGCCGTGCACTACGATGACGTTTTCTTGCATCGGTTGCTTTGATCGGCCTGTAAGGCGGGGTGCTTGTCCGCGGGGGCGTTCAGAGGACGCGGATCAGTATATCCACCTGATAAACGACCAGCGTTACATAGCCACCCAGGACCGCATACAGGATATGGCTGACGCGGATCGTGCCGCCGAGCAAGAATGCGGCGTGAATGACTAAAAAGATCAGCCCGATCCCAGTGATTGCAAGCTTGGTGTAGACAAACGTCCGAATGCCGTGGTCAATCAGGATTGCCATGAACGGATTGACTTCTTCGGCACCTTTGCTGAGCAGGATCAGCGTGAAGAACGCATCGAGGCAGGAGAGCAAAAAGATGCCGATGGTGACTATGAACAACCGCTCGTCGTACCAATCCACGTAATAGGCATCGGTGTCTGTCGCGCGGCGAGGACTGCGGCGACGGCATTGAATGATGGCCCCGATAACGAAACTGCGGAAACCCGACCGACGCCGATCCGCGGGCTGGCGGTTGAGCTGGCCGGCCTGCGCTGCTTGGGTTTGTTGGGGTACAGCCACGCCTGCAGTTCCTACTCCGGGGCATCAGGTAATCTCCAAGCGAAGATTGCGCCAGATCTGAAAAAGCCCCTGTCTCCCCGCGACTTATCCATGCCCGCGAGTGCAGCGGAGCGACCCATTGTAAAAAAACCGTACGCTTTTCCAGAAACAGGTTCGTGCAGATCGCGAATGCAGATGTTTTGGCGGTCAGCGCGGCCGATACCCGAGATTCAACTGGTCGTTGGGCATACCACGCGATGCGCCTATCATGACCAGCGGCTCCTCTGGAGACGGCTTACCGAGCGGTGAACTGGTCGCAGCGCCGTTCTACTGGCTATCGCCGGTCTCGAACTGGGATGGTCGCGTCGTCTTTTGCGCCGGGCAGCCTACGAGTTTTCATCAGGATCAGGCTGCGCTGCATTCGAGCGCTGATAGACCTTGTAGGCATACCAGGTCAAGGCGGCTGCGGCGACCAGCAGTCCGATCTTGACTGCTGGGTGCATGCCATTGGTCAAACTGGTCAGTTTGGCGACTGGGGAAATCATAGAACTTGCTCCTCGTTCGTGGCACCACATGTCTCGACGATAACCTCTGAGGGGGCGCGTCGATCGAAAATCCAACAGCATTCGTTGTGACGTCCGGAAAGCCCGGCTGCCTCCGATATCCCATGTCAAAGGAATCGGGCAATGAAATCCGGGGCCCGGATTGCGCCCTTGAAACGTGCACTACCCAGGTGTTTGGCCTTCTTCGCTCGTTTGCTGTTCTTGTTCCGAACGAAAAAGAGAGCACCGTTGAGGTTGGTCTTTCTGAAATCTGCACGCCTCACATCGGCGGCAAGGAGGCGCGCCTTTTTCAGATTTGCCCCCTTGAACCTCGCCTCTGTCAGGTCACAATCGCTCAAATCAGCCTCCCGACAGGTCGCATCTCGCAAGTCCGCACGAGAGAGATCGGAACCCGCGAAGTCGACGTCGCGCAGATAGGTGCGCTGGAGATTGATGCCCCGCAACTTGAGTCTTCGTTTCAGGCGAATCCCGCTGAGGTCGGGTGTGCGTATGCCGGCCTTATCGAGCTTGGTGCGAATTGCGTTGAAAGTCGCAACATCGCCGTTCTTGAATGCGGAACGGAGTTGCTTCTGCAGTTTGCGCCTGTTCTCAGGTTGGCTCATGAGACGTCTCCGGTTGCGATCATCGCGACATGTGCGGGTGATCGCCAGCGTTACTTTGAGTATAGATGGCCTACCTTGTCCGCAAGCGCCGACCAACCGAGTAGTCGGAATTACCACGAGACTGGTCTTTTGCCCGCCGTGATGTGGCGAAGAGGTTCCCCGGATGGGCAGTCCAGATGCCTCTAGGGGCAAGTTGTGAGATCCAATCAGCGCTGAATTGGTTGCTCCACTCAGCCCCCAGACGCCATGAGCTCACTGAGCAAAACCAAGCGCTCCCGAGACGCCGTATCGATGTCGATGACCTTGAGTCCGACCCAATAGGTACCTTTTCGGCTGGCGCCCGAGCACCACAGCACCATCACCCCGGCCAAAAACTGGATATGTTCACCGTTGGGACCGGTTGCTGAGAGCTCGACCTGGTAAAGGCCCTCGATATCAAGGGCCATCGATGTGATGAGCATCAGCCCACCGGGTGATAGGTTCACGACTCCGCCCAACGTCGAGTTGGTTAGTTGGTCGACCAACTCTACGTGCCAGCCCTTGACCGCGGGCTCGACGCGATGATGTGTTCTCTTGTCCATGCCGCCCCTTGCGGTTCACCTGTTGACTATCCCGATTCGAGCTTGTCCGAGACTTGCGACAGCGTCGAAGCGATATACGATTCACCGGTGGCCGGTAGAATAATTGCCTGCTGGCTGTGCACCTTGTGCACGAGTTCGTTCAGTGGAACGACAATGGCCTTGTGGCCTTTTTGGTCGACGAACAGGAACCGCTCCGTCTTTTCGTTCAGCCAGGACAGCTTGGCGACTTCATCGGCTTCGTTCTTCTTCCGGAACACGAGCCAGCTTCCCGGCGGTAGCTTCCGGAGGCGTTCGCGCAGGGCCTGCTGGGCCGCCGTCGAGATCCCGATGCTGCGTGGCGTAGGAACCGGTATCAGGCTTGTAGGCGCGACAATCTCAATCTCATGATCAGCCCTGAACGAGTCGAATAGTTTCCTGGTTTCCGCTTCAGAATGGGGGATGACATCTCGCAGCCTCTGTTCGAGTTCATCCCGCGCAGCCACTAATGCTCCGTGGCTCGGCATCACGCCGCTGTTTATGCCCTCGACAAAAGATCTCAGCCGCAGCCCGAGGTTCAGAGCGCTACGCCAGTAATTGTTGTTGCGATCACCATTGCTACGTAACGTCAGGAGAGTCAGATAGTCGACCCATATCCCTTCAATGAACTTCACATAGTCTTTCGGCGAGCCGGCCTCGACGAGCAGTTCCTGTGAAACCCGTCGCGCTTCCTGGCGCGCAAATTCCAACTTTGCCTTGCCTTTCTCCGTTTCCAGGGTGCGTGCTTCCTGGACTTCCTGTCGCTCGCAGAGCAGGCGCACTTCTGCCGATAGCCCCTCATCGAGCTCCTGATACCGCTCGCGCGAATAGTCCTTACGGCGCAAGATATCCTGAACGATATTCTGAAGGGCGGGGTACGCGCCGAGCCTGAGGTCATTTTCGTCGACCCAACGCGAACCGGCCTCGATCATGTTGTCCAGAAGACACCGGGCCGGATGCTCTTGACGAGTCAGGAAAGCGCGGTCGCGCACTGCCAGCTTCAGATAAGGCGTATGGAGATAGCTCAGCAGGGCCTTTATCGTATCGCTGAGGCGGTCGTCCTTGAGCATCGCCTCAAAGACCATGCCGACGATGTCGATGGTGTCCTCATCCAGGTAACTCAGCCGATCCTCACCGACAGTCATCTTGATGTATTCGCGCTGTTTGGCCAGCAGGTCGCGCATTCGTTTCAACAATGCCCGGGGGATGACGACCCGGCGGACGCCGCTCTCGAGCACGCCGGTATCGGGTGGCACGAAGCCCGTACCGGTGTCTGAGCCGTCGATGACGGCGGCCACATCCGCTGGTGATGCAGGATTTTCGGGGTCCCGCCGTATCGCCGTTCCTCTTGCACTCGAAATACGCGTACGACGCGTCGTCAGCAGCTCTCGGATGCGGCCAAGCAACTGATCCCCTGCACTGTCACCCGTTGCCGTTGCGCGTGCGTCAGCCGCCGCTTGGCTGTGGCGATTGGCATCCCGGGGCCGGGGTTCCGATGCGCTTCGCCTGTCGTGCCTGAAAGACTCCGGCAGATCACTCGCCGACATCGGAGGCATTCCGATATAGCTCTGTGGGGTGGATACAGCGTATGAATCGCCGCGTTGCCCAACGCGCGCCGAATCTTTGTCGGTGGATCGTTGATTCGCCGCCCGATCTGTTGCATGGCCTGCACCGTAAGGCACCTCATTGCCTGAGCCAGGAGTCGCCGGACTGACTGCTGATTCGCCAGTGTTCGTCGCAGGCTCAACCTTTGAGTGAGTCGGACTGTCTGACGTTTGAAACTGATACTTGAGGTTAGGCAGAATCCCGTGGCCCTTCAGTGCTTCGTCCAGTTCCTCATGCCAGGGCGGAGAGGGCTCGATCACCTCTTGCTCGAACAGTGTGTAGAGCGCCAGTAGCACCTGCCGCTCGATCTTCAGGTCTATGGTTATCCGCTGAAAGACGCCGGCCAACTGATAGGGGCCGGCAGGTAGCGTCTCATAGGGTACGGCCGGGCCACCTGAAACCACGCCAAGGCGTTGCGACAGACCATGATAGAGCGCTTTGTTCCGTTCATGCGCCTGCTCCGAAATGGTCTCCAGTGCAAGGCTGAGCTCGAACGACTCCTTGCTGACGAGGCTCATAACCGTTGACGTCGCATCGGCGGCCTCCTTTTGGCGGTACATGAACCGAAAGATGTCGTCATTGAGGGCATCGTGGAAAGACCATTCCAGCGTTGGCCTGTCCGAACGCAGTACCCGTCGACCCTCAAGAAACAGGGCCTGAAGCCGGTTGTCCTCAGCCTTGTCCGCGTATTCGAGTAAGACCTGGTCAGCGCTCTCGAACAGTGGCTCGAGCAGCAGATCGGCGGCGTTGACGGTACGGTCGCACCAGGTACGCAGCAACCGGTTCAATGCGCTCTTGTTCACGGATGGTCTCAAGCTCCCAAGCCGATTGACGTTGCCTGCTGGTCTCCGAGGGTCAATCGGAGAATGGCGCGGCGCCGCCGTTCGCGATAAGGATCTTCATTTCACCATGCGTGCAGGCGGCATGCACACAAGAGGCAATGGCCGCCGCAGAACCAGGACCGGTAGGCCCTGGCAGAAGATCCGGTATGCGTTCAAACCACTCATGACCCTTGCTGGGATGACTATGCATAATCTTGCGCTGCTTCGCAGTACACAGGCCTTGGGGCGACGGTTGCATTCCGCGGCGTTCGTAGCAGGCCCCTTGTCTTGGCCAGGTAGCGGGGCTCTGAGAATCACCGAACTTACCAAGCAGCCCACTAGGGCCACTGAATCGTC
>JASFVZ010000064.1:0-8195 GCA_050049565.1 Chromatiaceae bacterium
CGCCTTCGGAAGCTTCTTTCCCTCGCCGACCAAACCGGGGGCGGTCCGGGCGTCAACCGATCTGTTGCGCCGCGCGCGGTCGGAGCTCGACCTTCCGACGGTTGCGATTGGCGGCATTACTCCCGAGAATGGCGCGGCGCTGGTTGCCGCCGGGGCCAGCCTGCTTGCCGTCATCAGCGCTGTGTTCGCCGCCCCCGATATCACCCATGCCACTCGCGCCTTCGCGCCCTGTTTCACGACGTCCCGAGGAGACCCCGCATGAGCGCCGCCCATGATCGCTTCGAACTCGCCCAACGCCACATTCCGGGAGGCGTCAACTCGCCGGTACGGGCCTTCAAGGGTGTCGGTGGCGAGCCGGTCTTCATCGACAGTGCGGCCGGTCCCTACCTGTTCGATCCGGACGGCAAACGCTACATCGACTATGTCGGTTCCTGGGGACCGATGATCCTCGGCCACGCCCACCCGGACGTGATCGAAGCAGTATCCGAGGCGATCAGGAAGGGCCTGTCATTCGGCGCACCGACCGAAATCGAGACCCGCATGGCCGACCGGGTCTGCGAGCTGATGCCGTCGATCGAGCTGGTACGGATGGTCTCATCGGGCACCGAGGCGACCATGTCGGCCATTCGGCTGGCGCGCGGCTTCACCGGACGCGACAAGATCGTGAAGTTCGAGGGTTGCTATCACGGCCACTCCGATTCACTGCTGGTTAAAGCCGGCTCCGGCGCCCTGACTTTCGGCGAGCCGTCGTCGCCCGGCGTCCCGGCAGCACTGGCCGAGCACACCGTCACGCTGAACTACAACGACATCGAACAGGTCCGGCAGGCCTTCGACGAGGGCGGGGACCAGATCGCCTGTGTCATCGTCGAACCGGTCGTCGGCAATATGAACTGCATCCTGCCCGAGCCCGGATTCCTGCAGGGTCTGCGTGACGTCTGCGACGCCCACGGCGCGGTGCTGATCTTCGACGAGGTGATGACCGGCTTCCGGGTCGCGCTCGGCGGCGTGCAGTCGGTCTATGGCGTGAAGCCCGACCTGACGACCCTGGGCAAGGTGATCGGCGGAGGCATGCCGGTCGGGGCGTTCGGCGGAAGACGCGAGATCATGGAGAAAATCTCACCACTCGGCCCGGTCTATCAGGCCGGTACACTGTCCGGTAATCCGGTCGCGATGACGGCCGGACTCAAGACCCTGGAGCTGATTGCCATGCCGGGTTTCTTTGAGGCCCTGTCGGCGAAGACCCAGCGGCTGGTCGACGGTGTGGTCGGCGCCGCGCGAGATGCCGGCATCCCGATGACCGAGAATCACCTGGGTGGGATGTTCGGCCTGTTCTTCACCGATCAGCCAAAGGTGACCGACTTTGCCGGCACCACCGCCTGCGACCAGACGCGCTTCCGCGCGGCGTTCCACGGCATGCTCGACCATGGCGTCTATCTCGCCCCCTCGGCCTTCGAAGCCGGCTTCATCTCTGCCGCGCACAGCGAGGCCGATATCGACGCGACGATCGAAGCGGCACGCCAGGTCTTCGCCAAGCTCGACTGAAGACCGGCAACCCACTCCGGCCGGGCGTCCCTTTGACAACTCGGTTCCCGGCCCGCCGCAGCACTGAATCGCGCTGACACCATGTCCGAGCTCTTCGATCAACTACTGGAGTGGGTAAGACAGAATCCGGACTGGGCAGGCCTGGTCGTGTTCGGCGTTGCCCTCGCCGAATCGCTGGCTATCGTCGGCGTGCTGGTGCCCGGCGTCATCATCCTGCTGGGCGCCGGCGCCCTGATCGGTGCCGGGGTGCTCGATTTCTGGGATATCACGGCATGGGCGGTCGCCGGCGCGATCGTCGGCGATGGTCTGAGCTACTGGCTGGGACACCATTTCGAGTACCTGACCGCCCGCTGGCGCTGGTTTAGGCTGCACCCGGACCATCTCGAAAGGGGCATTCGCTTCTTTCAGGACTATGGCGACATCAGTATCGCACTGGGACGGTTCTTCGGCCCAATCCGGGCCATAGTCCCGTTGGTGGCCGGCCTGATGCGCATGCCGCCGAAGCGTTTTTTCATCGCCAACGTGCTGTCGGCGCTGGTCTGGGCGCCCGCGTACCTGGCGCCGGGCATCCTGCTTGGCGAACTGGGGAGCGGCGACGACCTACGCTACCTGGTGTTTCCGGCAGCCGCCGTCGGCCTGATCGTCGTGGTCTGGGGCCTCGTGCACTACGCGATGTCGCGCAGAGGCCGCGACTGACCGGTTAATCGTCGTCCTCTTCCCGCCCCGGCTGCAGAAGTCCTGCCAGTCGCTGTAGGCGCTCGACGCTGTCATCGAGATCGAACAGCGCCCGCTTTTCGTCGAGTGGCAGTGGCAGCAACTCGATCAGTCGCCCAGCCACGTGATCGGCGCTGGGTACGCCGTGTACCAGCCGCTCGTAAGGCGCGCCGAGTTTCTTCAATACGTCGCGTAGCAGGGTCTCGGTCCAGGCCAGATCGCGCGGCACCGGGCGCGGCATGTTCTCCTGCAGTCGCGCGACCTGGCCGCGCAGCAGTTGGTCCGACTCGACCTCGAGGTCGTAGATCCGGCAACGCTGTTCACCCTCGCAGACCAGTTCCAGCAGGCCATCGTCGCCCTGCTCCCAGTCGACGATCCGCGCCAGGGTCGCGACCGGCGCCGTCATCGCGACACCGCCGGCATCGGCTGCGCCGTCGACGATCGTCGCAACAGCAAACGGCGCCGCGGATTTCATGCACTCGCTGACCATCCGCAGATAGCGCGGCTCGAAGATACGCAGCGGCAGCAGCCCCCCGGGGAACAACACGACGTTGAGCGGAAACACCGCGACTGTCTCCAGAGATTTCGCCGCGTCAGGCATGGGCACCCCACCTTTCCGACAGTGCGTGTTCGACGCCGAGATGATCGAGCACCCGGGCGACCATGAAATCGATCAACTCGTCGACCGTTTGCGGGCGAAAATAGAACCCGGGGTTGGCCGGCATGATCACCGCACCGGCCCGGGCGAGTCGCAGCATGTTCTCGAGCTGGATCGTCGAGAAGGGGGTCTCGCGCACCACCAGGATCAGCTTGCGTTGCTCCTTCAGGGCAACATCGGCGGCCCGGTCGATCAGGTCGTCGCAGATACCGTTGGCCACCGAGGCCAGCGTGCCGGTCGTACAGGGACAGATCACGACCGCCTCGGGCGGATTCGATCCACTCGCCACCGGTGCCGTCCACTGCTGGCGGCCGAAGACCTCGATCTGGCCGTCGGCGGCACCGAAATGGCTGGTCAGGTAGGCCTGCATCTCGTCGGGACGACCCGGCAACTTGAGGTCTGTTTCCATGCTGACCACGACCTGAGCGGCCTGCGACACCATCAGGTGGACGCGCCGCTGGGCAGCCAACAGGCACTCGATCAATCGCAGACCGTATTGGGTGCCGGATGCCCCGGTCAGGGCAACGGCGATCGGCCCGGTTCTGGCGATGCGGTCACTCATCCACGGATTAAATCACGGGGCGCCCGTCGACACCCCATTTTGTGGGCTGCGTCGCGCGCGGTCGGGCATCAATCGGCCACGCGGCCAAGCGCGTCCAACAGACGTTGGTGGATGCCCTCGAACCCACCGTTGCTCATCACCAGCACCTGATCGCCGGGCGCCGCCACCGCAGCGACCTGGTCGACGATGACCTGGGTGTCGGCGCAAACGGCTGTAGCGGCACCGACACCGCGCAAAGCACCTTCGACATCCCAGCCGAGCCTGTCGGGCGCATACACCCAGACCCGGTCGGAGGCCTTCAGCGCATCGGCCAGCTGGGCCGCGTGCACGCCCATCCGCATGGTATTGGAGCGCGGCTCCAGCACAGCGAGAATACGCGCATCACCCACGCTGGCGCGCAGCCCCTCGACCGTCAGGCGAATCGCGGTCGGGTGATGGGCGAAATCGTCGTAGACCCGTATCCCGTCGACCTCGCCGCGCAGCTCCATGCGACGCTTGACGTTCTCGAAGCGACTCAGGGCTTCGACCCCGACGGCCGGCGGCACACCGGCGTGACGGGCAGCCGCCAGCGCCGCCAGCGCGTTGGCCACATTGTGCTGACCGGTCAGCGACCATTCGACCCGCCCGACCCGCTGCGTCTCGCAGATGACGTCGAAAGCGGTGCCGTCGGTCCGCGCTTCGGTGACATGCCAGGTTGCCTCGACGTGCGGGTCGAAGTACTCGACCGGTGTCCAGCAACCGCGATCCAGCACCTCGTGCAGGTTGCTGTCGTTGAGCGGTGAGATCAGCAGGCCGCTGCCCGGCACAGTCCGCACCAGGTGATGGAACTGACGCTGAATCGCCTCGAGGTCGTCAAAGATATCCGCGTGGTCGAACTCCAGATTGTTCATCACCAGGGTCCGCGGCCGGTAGTGTACGAACTTCGAGCGCTTGTCGAAGAAGGCCGTGTCGTACTCGTCGGCCTCGATCACGAAGAAAGGCGCTGAACCGGCCCGCGCCGACACGCCAAAATTCTGCGGCACCCCGCCGATCAGGAAGCCGGGCGACAGGCCGGCATACTCGAGAACCCATGCCAGCATGCTCGCGGTCGTCGTCTTGCCATGGGTCCCGGCTACCGCCAGCACCCAGCGATCGGCGAGCAGGTGCTCCGCCAGCCACTGCGGCCCCGAGGTGTAGGGCAGCCCCGCATCGAGCATGAACTCGACCGCGGGATTGCCGCGTGACATCGCATTGCCGACCACCACCAGGTCGGGCGGCGGATCCAGATGCGCCGGATCATAGCCCCTGCGCACATCGATACCGGCGGCCGCGAGTTGGGTACTCATTGGGGGATACACGTTGACATCGGAACCCGAGACCTCGTGTCCGGAGGCCTTGGCGATCTGCGCAAGCCCACCCATAAAGGTGCCGCAGATACCGAGAACGTGAATCTTCACGTAGCGGCGACCTGCGGCGGAAAGACCTGGGCAATCAGGTTGAACGCGAACACCGTGTAGGCAAGGACAATCAGCACGCCGGCAAGCAACGGGATCTCGAGGGCGTGGCGAAGGACGTTGCCGAGCGCGACGTGCAGCCAGACCGCGACGACCAGATCGATCAGGATAGCGAACTGGACGACGCCGAACGCATCCGCCGGAGTGCGCACGAACAGCATGATCAGACCGGCCAGGACCCCGAGGCCAAGGAAAGCCGTGGCCGTCTGCTGCCAGCGTGCCGCCTTGTCCTTGGTCTTCAGCAATACCCACAGCAGGCCGAGGCTGAGCACCAGGTCGACCAGGTTGGCGCCGAGCGCCGCCTGCACGCCGCCGAACAGTTCGCGGCCATTGATGGTGCCGATCATGATGCTGAGCAGCGCCATCAGTGCGAGCAGTACTGGTGAGTAAGGCAGGTCCTGCGGACCGCGCCGCAGGCGTGCCAGATCGACGAAGAATTGAAACAGCACCAACATCCGTTGCGTCCGACGTCAAGCGAATCGCCATCTTAACGTTATGCGCCCGGTCCGCGCGCGACGCAGTGATATCCTGTCGGGATGAACGACCGACCGGCGATTCCCGAACGCTTCATCGACAGGGGCGACGACCTCATACAGCTCTGCGACGCGATCCGCGACAGCGAATGGATCGCGCTGGACACGGAGTTCATCCGGGAGAAGACCTACTATCCGAGGCTCTGTCTGATCCAGGTCTGCAATGGCGACGTCGCAGCCTGCATCGATCCGCTCGCGCTGGCAGACCTCGGGCCGTTTCTCGACGTCCTCTACGATGGCCGGATCCTCAAAGTCCTGCATGCCGCCCGCCAGGATCTGGAGATCTTCCTGCACGACTACCGTCGGATCCCGCTGCCGGTCTTCGACACCCAACCGGCCGCAGCACTGCTCGGGCATGGTGATCAGATCGGCTATGCGAATCTGGTCAAGCAGCTTTTGCAGGTGACCCTGCCCAAGGACCAGTCACGCACCGACTGGTCGCGACGTCCGCTGGACGCCTCGCAACTGCGCTATGCGTTCGACGACGTGATCTACCTCGGCGAGCTGTACCTGCACATGCGCGGACACCTGTTCGACCGCGAGCGATTGCAATGGCTGGCGGCCGATTTCGCACCCCTGGCCGATCCGCAGACCTATTACCCCGACCCGATCAGCATGTGGCAGCGGGTCAAGGGACGCCAGGTGCTGCGCGGTCGCGGACTGGCCGTACTGCAGGAGCTCGCGGCCTGGCGCGAAGTCGCGGCACGCGAGCGCGACCTGCCGCGCAAGTGGATCCTCAAGGACGAGGTCATGGTGGAGCTCGGCCGGCGCATGCCCCAGGATCTCAACGGGCTGTCGAAGATCCGTGGACTCGAGCCCGGACAGATCCGCCGCGAGGGCGAGACACTGCTCGGGCTGATTGAACGCGGATCGCAGCGCCCGCGCGAACAGTGGCCGACCGACAAGGTCCGCAGCAAGCCGTTGGAGGCGTCACAGGAGGCCATGGTCGACCTACTGAGCGCCGCGCTGCGCCTGATCGCCGACGAGCATCAGCTGTCCCCGATGGCCATCGGTTCACGGAAAGACCTGGAGAAGCTGGTGCGCGGCGATGCCGACTGTGCGTTGAATACCGGCTGGCGCAACTCGGTCGCCGGCCGACGGCTGGCCGCGGTAATGCAGGGAGCGCAGACCCTGGTCGTTGAGGACGGCGTGCCGACCCTGACCTGACCTAGAGTGGGCTCAGCCGATGACCCGGCTGATGCGCAGGACGAAGGGTATCGCCTTGATCCGCCGCATGATGCCGGCGAGGTGCTTACGCCCCCTGACCGCGATGACGAATCGCAGGCTGGTGCTCAGACCGTCGCGCTCTTCGCTGCGCACTTCGTCGATGTTGGATCCCTCGTCGGCGATCATCGACGCGACGGTCGCCAGCATGCCGCGCTGGTTGCCGGCATCCACGCGGATGGTCGTCGAGAATTCGCTCTTGACGTCCGACGCCCACTGCACGTCGAGCCAGCTCTGACCCTGGCGGCGGAAATCACCTAGATTGGGACAGTCGTGGTGATGCACGACCAGACCCCGCCCGGGACTGAAGATCGCCACCACGGGATCACCGGGGATCGGTCCGCAGCATTTGGCGAACGACACCACCATGCCCTCGGTACCCTTGATCTTCAGCGAGTCGGCCGACTCGCTGCCCTGCGGATGCCCCTGATCGCTCGTCACCAGCAGGCGGGCGACCAGCTTGGCCATCCGGTTGCCGAGACCGACCTGCTCCAGCAGGTCATCGAAACCGGCAAGATTGAGCTCTTCGAGGACGCCCGAGATCTCGTCATCGCCGACGTCATCGAGTGCACGTCCCATTGCCTCCATCTCACGATCGAGCAGACGCCGGCCGAGCTCGATCGCCTCCTTGTGCTCGAGACGTTTCAGGAACGAGCGGATCGTCGCCCGTGCCTTGCCGGTCACGACGAAGTCCAGCCATGCCGGGTTGGGCCGGCTGTCGGGCTTGGTGATGATCTCAACCGTCTGCCCGCTGCGCAGCTGGCTGCGCAACGGCGCCAACCGCCGGTCCACGCGCGCGGCGACGCATTGGTTGCCGACGTCCGAGTGCACGGCATAGGCGAAATCGATCACCGTCGCGCCCTTGGGCAGCACGAAGATCTGCCCGCGCGGCGTGAACACATAGACCTCGTCGGGGAACAGGTCGACCTTGACGTGTTCGAGAAACTCCATCGAGTTTCCCGAATCCTTCTGCACCTCGAGCAGGTTGCGCAGCCAGTCGGCCGCGGCATCCGGCGTCAGCGCACCATCGCCGCCCGCGTTCTTGTACTGCCAATGTGCGGCAATGCCTTCCTCCGCGACGCGATGCATCTCGCGGGTCCGGATCTGGATTTCGATCGGCAGGCCGTGTGGTCCGAACAACACCGTGTGCAGCGACTGATAACCGTTGGCCTTGGGTATCGCGATATAGTCCTTGAAGCGTCCTGGGACAGGACGGTAGAGGTTGTGTACCGCACCCATTACCCGATAGCAGGTATCGACGCTGTCGACGATGATGCGGAACGCATAGACGTCGGCCAGCTCGCTCAGTGAGACCTTCTTCTCCAGCATCTTGCGGTAGATGCTGTAGACGTGCTTCTCACGCCCGTAGACGTCACCGTCGAAGCCTTCCTGCTGCAGGCGGCTGCGCAGGACCTCCTCGATGTTGCTGACCACTTCCTTGCGGTTGCCGCGCCGTTTGCGCAGGGCGG
>JASFVZ010000363.1:0-3539 GCA_050049565.1 Chromatiaceae bacterium
AGCGTTGGCGGTCTGCAAGCCAACTTTCCTCAAGACATCAGCCGCGCGTACCAGCGCCACACCCCCACCGGGTATGATGCCTTCCTCGACGGCCGCACGCGTCGCGTGCAGGGCATCCTCGACCAGGTCCTTCTTCTCTTTCATCTCGATCTCAGTGGCCGCGCCAACCTTGATGACGGCGACACCACCGGCCAGCTTGGCAACACGCTCCTGCAGCTTCTCGCGGTCATAATCGGATGTGGACTCCTCGATCTGGATGCGTATCTGCTCGACCCTGGCGTCGATGCCATTCCTGTCGCCCCCGCCGTCGACGATCGTGGTGTTTTCCTTACCGACAATCACACGCTTGGCCTGGCCCAGCTCGTTGACGGTGGCCTTATCGAGGCTCAGACCCACCTCTTCGGAGATCACGGTGCCCCCGGTGAGGATTGCGATATCCTGCAACATCGCCTTGCGGCGGTCACCGAATCCCGGCGCCTTGACCGCAACGACCTTGAGCGTGCCACGCAGGTTGTTCACGACCAGTGTCGCCAGGGCCTCACCGTCGACGTCCTCGGCGACGATCATAAGCGGCTTACCCGTTTTGGCCACACCCTCTAGCACGGGTAGCAGATCGCGAACGTTGGAGACCTTTTTGTCGTGCAGCAGCAGGTAGGCGTCATCCAGCTCGACCTGCATCTTCTCTGCATTGGTAACGAAATAGGGCGAGAGATAACCCCGGTCGAACTGCATGCCCTCGACCAGTTCGAGCTCGTTGGCAAGCGATTTGCCTTCTTCGATCGTGATCACACCCTCACGGCCGACCTTGTCCATCGCATCCGCCAGGATGCCGCCGACGTCCTCGCTCCAGTTCGCCGAAACCTTGGCCACCTGGCGTATGGCATTGGTATCGTCGCAGGGCCTGGCGATCGTTTTCAGCTCATCAACAGCGGCCTTGACGGTGGCGTCGATGCCGCGTTTCAGATCCATCGGGTTCATGCCCGCGGCGATAGCCTTGTGGCCTTCACGGATCATGGCCTGGGCCAGCACCGTCGCGGTTGTGGTGCCGTCACCGGCGACGTCCGACGTCTTGGAGGCCACCTCTTTGACCATCTGCGCACCCATGTTGGCGAATTTGTCCTTCAACTCGATCTCTTTCGCCACGGACACCCCGTCCTTGGTCACACGCGGTGCGCCGAAGGCCTTCTCCAAAATTACGTTGCGGCCTTTCGGGCCGAGCGTCACCCTGACTGCGTTGGCG
The DNA here is from genome assembly GCA_050049565.1 of Chromatiaceae bacterium. Taxonomy (GTDB): domain Bacteria; phylum Pseudomonadota; class Gammaproteobacteria; order Chromatiales; family Chromatiaceae; genus Thiosocius. The sequence continues at coordinate 1,241 of JASFVZ010000363.1, forward strand.
AGGACGTTGACGCCCTGGAGCATGCGCTCGCGCGCATCCTCGTGAAACCTTACGACCTTTGCATTCATGCTGCCTTCACCTCGTTCGCCGTGTCTTCGATGATGGCCATGATGTCGGACTCGCGCATCACCAGCAGTTCCTCGCCGTCGAGTTTGACCTCGGTGCCGGCATACTTGCCGAACAGCACCCGGTCACCGACATTCAGATCCACCGCGCGACGGTCTCCGTTTTCCAGCATGGCGCCGTCGCCAACGGCAAGCACTTCACCCTGAACAGGTTTTTCCCGGGCATTATCAGGGATGATGATCCCCCCGGCGGAGGTGGTTTCGGCGTCGACACGGCGGACGACGATGCGGTCATGTAACGGACGAATTTTCATTGATTCATCACTCCTCAACATACTGAAACAAGTCGACGATAGGAAATACCTACCGGGCCAAATGTCCTGGCAGCACGTAATGTGGGCGTTCGCTGGGGATTTCAAGGCGGCCGGCCATAAAGGGTCATGAACCGGCACAGGCCGGCTGGAGATAGCTCGGGCATCGCTCAAGAACAGGCGGAGTCGAACACCAAAAAGGGGGGCACAAGGCCCCCGCAAAAACCACCGTGAGGTGGAGCCACCACTTGGCAGTGGTGCCTATGGCAGGCTGCAGGGGGAGGCAGCCGTCAGTCGCTCTGCTCTCTGGCGCCATCGGCGTTGTCTTCCGCCGGCTGGTCGGTTTCGGCGCTGGCCATGCGCTGATCTTCGAGGCATTGCGCCATGTAGTCGTTCATTTCCTCGGCCGACACGCCGTCTTCCTTCGCATACTCCTGGCAGCGACTGGTCGCGTCATCGGCTCCCCAGGCACTGCCGGCTGCAAGAATGACGCTCAGCACGACAACACCAAGAAAACTGATCTTCATCAAAGTGCTCCTCAACGGGGGCAGGGTCTCTAGAGAAAGCGCCATTCGCTTTCTGCGTCGTATATAGCGATACCCAGACCAACTTCGAAGCGATATATTTTGTTCGTAGAGTGAAGCGTTTTTGCACGGAAGCGGCCCTTGGTCGATTGCCCGGACCGGCTGGCCGGCGGGGTTCCCGGGGTCGCAGAAATCCAGGGGAAACGCCCGTCCGGTCAGATGATTGTCGGGTGGCTTGGAATGGATATCGAACTGCTGAAAACCTTTGTCGAGGTCCACCACACGCGTCATTTCGCGCACGCGGCTGACAACCTGTCCATCACGCCATCCGCCGTGAGTGCCCGGATTCGCCTGCTCGAGAGCCAACTCGGTACCACGCTTTTCATCAGGGAGCGCAACAATGTCCGGCTGACGAGCGCCGGTGAGCGTTTTCTGACTCATGCCAGGAACATGCTGAAATCGTGGGAGCAGGCCCGTTACGATGTTGCCGTCGATACCGATCCCCGGCCGAACCTGACCGTTCTTACGGTGCCGGGTCTGTGGGACGGCATCAAACTGGACTGGCTACGCGATCTACACGAACAGCAGCCGGCGTTATCGCTGCGTGTCGAGACGCTGAATTCGAACCAGATCACGCTGCGCCTGCAGCAGAACAGCGCCGACCTCGGATTCATCCTCGAACCGACGGTAGGGCCGGAATTGCGGGTGCAGGAGTTGGGGCAGTTGGAGCTGACCCTCGTGTCGACCATGCCCAACCAGTCGGCGGTGGAGTCGATCAAGGGCCGCTATGCGCTGGTGGACTGGGGCGCATCGTTCCATATCCAGCACGCCAATGCCTTCGCGAATATGCCGCCTCCCAGGATCTGGGCCGCCACCGGACGTATCGCCTACGACCTGATACTGACAACCGGCGGCGCGGCCTATCTGCCCCGACGATTGGTCGAGCCCGCCCAGCAGGCAGGCCGTCTGTATCTCGTCGACTCTGCACCCGGAATCGCCCTGACCATCTTTGCCGCGTACCCGATCTGGTCGGAGCGCGAGGGGCTTATCGGGCAGGTATTGGACGCCGTCAAGACTTGTCTTTAGGCGCGCTACGTCGGCGAAAATTTTTTCACGTCGGGTGAAAAACGCGGATTTGTCGCGGCGTCCCGGTCGGTGTCTAGTGCCGGATTTGCCGGATATCTTCAGCGATGTCGAGCGGTGCTTTTCCGGTTTGCTCACCCCCTGGGCAATCTGTCGAACCTTTTGCTTCGGTTACCGCTGACCTCGCCGACAAAGGCTGGTGCGTCGTCGATGATTTCGTGTCCGCCGAATGGGCTGCCGAACTCCTGGAAGAGCAACGGCAGCAATCCCGGCAGGGCGACTTTCGCTGCGCCGGCATTGGTCGTGACCGGGCGTT
>JASFVZ010000364.1:0-3534 GCA_050049565.1 Chromatiaceae bacterium
CAGGTGGAAGAGCGCGCGCGGCATATCGGGGTGGCGCACGATGTTGTGCTGCCGAGCGAGCAGTTCCGGCTCGGTGTCGCCGGCAAACGCCATGAACACGCGGTTGGCACAGGAAATACGACCGCTGGTGTCGGTCTTCGACACGCTGAAGTCGTCGTCAGGCATCACGCGCTCGCGATCGATCGGGGAGATCCTGGGTTTCGTCGTGCGCGGCTGGCTGTTTCCCTGCGTGCCTAACGACCGGGTGACGACGAAACCTGGGGCCGCGCCGACGCGACTGGCCGACAGCGCGGATACAGCGGGAACTCAGCGTCTGGCCTGGCGGCGGGCCGAAAGGGTCAGGCCGCGGCGAGCGCCTGGTCGATGTCGGCGATGATGTCGTCGACGTGCTCGATACCGATCGACAGTCTCACCATGTCTTCGCGCACGCCGGCCGCGGCCAGTTCCTCGGGACCCAGCTGCCGGTGGGTGGTGGTCGCCGGGTGACAGGCCAGCGACTTGGCATCGCCGATATTGACCAGCCGCAGGATCAACTGCAGCCCGTCGATGAACTTCGCACCCGCCTCTTTGCCGCCTTTGATACCGAAGCTGAGGATTCCGGACGCCTTGCCACCGGTGATCTTCTGGCACAAGTCGTAATACGGACTGTCGGGCAATCCGGCATAGCTGACCCACTCGACCTGCGCATGGGCCTGGAGGTGCTCGGCGACCTTCTGGGCATTCTCGCAGTGGCGTTCCATGCGCAGGCCCAGTGTCTCGAGCCCCTGCATGACCAGGAACGCGTTCAGCGGCGAGATCGCGGCCCCGGTGTTGCGCAGCGGCACGACGCGACAGCGTCCGATGTAGGCCGCTGGCCCGAGCGCCTCAGTATAGACCACACCATGATAGGACGGGTCTGGCTCGTTCAGCATTGGGAAACGCTTGGCGTTGCCGGCCCAGTCGAACTTTCCGGAGTCGACGATTGCGCCACCGATGCTGGTGCCATGACCGCCGATATACTTGGTCAGCGAGTGGATGACGATGTCGGCGCCGAGTTCGAAAGGCTTGCAGAGAAAAGGCGTCGGCACCGTGTTGTCGACGATCAGGGGCACCCCGTGCCGGTGCGCGATCTCACCGAGCTTCACCAGGTCGACGACATTGCCTGCCGGGTTGCCGATCGACTCACAGAACACCGCGCGGGTGTTGTCGTCGATCAGCGCCTCCAGTCCGGCGTAGTCATCGTGCGACGCGAACCGCACGTCGATCCCCTGACGTGGGAAGGTATGCGCGAACAGGTTGTAGGTCCCGCCGTAGAGCTGGCTGGTACTGACGATGTTGCAGCCGACATCGGCCAGGCATTGGATCGCGTAGGTGACTGCCGCCATGCCGGAGGCCAGGCACAGGGCGCCGACACCGCCCTCCATCTCGGCAAGCCGCTGCTCCAGCACGGCCTGAGTCGGGTTCATGATGCGGGTGTAGATGTTGCCCTGCACCTTCAGATCAAACAGATCTGCGCCGTGCTGGGTGTCGTCGAACGTGAACGACGTGGTCTGATAGATCGGTGTGGTCGCGGCATGCGTCGTCGGGTCGCCTGCGTAGCCGGCATGCAGTGCCAAGGTCTCTAGCTTCATGGTCTCTCCTCCGGATTATCGTTATGCAGCGGACACCCGCGGCCGGCGGGCGTGGCCGACCTGCGATCATACCGCGCGCGCCGCCGGTCGGCGGTGCTGTGTCGACGGTTGACGAAAGGAGAGAGGGAAGGTTCGGGCGCCAGCTCAGGGGCGATCGTCGACCATGTCCTCTTTTTTGACCGGCATCAGGTCGGCCTTGCTGACACCCAGAACCAGGACGGATGTGCTCGCGACATAGATCGACGAGTAGGTCCCGATCAGCACGCCGATCAGCAGCGCAAAGGCGAAACCGTGGATGATCTCGCCCCCAAGGAAGAACAATGCCAACAGCACCAGCATCGTCGTCAACGAAGTAACCAGCGTGCGCGACAAGGTCTCGTTCAGTGACCGATTGACGATCTCGACCGGCAAACCCTTACGCATCTTACGGAAGTTCTCGCGGATGCGGTCGAACACGACGATGGTGTCGTTCAACGAGTAGCCGATCACCGCCAGGACGGCGGCCAGTACCGGCAGGTCGAACTCGATCTGCAGCAGCGCGAAGATACCCACGGTTATCGTCACGTCGTGGACCAGCGCGATCACCGAGCCGACGGCGAAGCGCCATTCGAAGCGCATCGCGACATAGACCAGGATCGCCATCAGCGCGACCAGCACCGCCAGCGCGCCGTCCTCCGTCAGCTCGTCGCCGACCTGTGGCCCGACGAATTCCACCCGTCGCAGCTCGACCTTGCCGTCGACGGCATCCGAGAGCGCCGCGAACACCTCATTGCTGAGGCGCGCACTGTCTCCCTCGGCGACCGAGGTGCCGAGGCGGATCAGTACGTCGCGCGGCGTCCCGAACTGCTGCACCGCGGCATCGCCATAGCCGGCCGCGGTCAGCACCGCCCGCACCGACTCGAGATTCGCCGGCTCTTCGTAGCCGACCTCGATCAGCGTGCCGCCGGTGAAGTCGATGCCGAGATTCAGGCCGCGCACGACGATCGAACCGATCGCGATCAGCATCAGGACGATCGATATACCGACCGCGATATGGCGCCGCCCCATGAAGTCAATGTTCACCCGGCGTTTGAGTATCTGCATGGTGCCGCCGCTCATATCGAGAGCCGTTTGACGCGTTTGGCGCCGTAGATCAGGTTGATTACCGCGCGCGTGCCGATGATCGCGGTGAACATCGAGGTCAGAATGCCGATCGCGAGCGTCACTGCGAAGCCGCGGACCGGCCCGCTGCCGATCGAGAACAGGACGACCGCCGCGATGAAGGTGGTGATATTGGCATCGAGGATCGTGCTGAACGCCTTGGCATAGCCGGCGTGAATACTCGCCTGAGGCGTGCTGCCGACGCGCAACTCCTCACGGATGCGTTCAAAGATGAGCACGTTGGCATCCACCGCCATGCCCACCGTCAGGACGATACCCGCGATGCCGGGCAGGGTCAGCGTCGCCTGCAGCATGGACAACACCGCAACGATCAGCACCAGGTTGGTGACCAGCGCCAGGTTCGCGACCAGGCCGAACACCCGGTAGTAGACGACCATGAAGACCAGTACCAAGGCCATGCCGACCATCACCGATGTAAAGCCCTGGTCGATATTGTCCTGGCCCAGGCTCGGGCCAATGGTGCGCTCCTCGACGATCTCGATCGGCGCCGCCAGCGCGCCGGCGCGCAGCAGCAAGGCCAGCTGATGCGCCTCCTGCGGGCTGTCGAGCCCGGTGGTCTGGAAGCGACGTCCGAACGGCTCGCGGATGGTTGCGACGTTGATGACCTCTTCGACCCACTGTTTGATCGGCTTGCCGTCGGCGTCGCGGTCGACGGTGCGCTTTTCCTTGAACACCACGGCCATCGGACGACCGACGTTGTCGGTCGTGACATTGCGCATACGCCGGGCGCCCTTGCTGTCGAGGTTCACGAACACCGCGGGTT
>JASFVZ010000365.1:0-3533 GCA_050049565.1 Chromatiaceae bacterium
CTCGACGTCCGTGCGGACATGCAGTGCCTTGACCTGGATCTGCGGCGCGATGGCGCCTTCGAAGATCTCTGCCCAGCTTTGCATGATGGCATCCGGTCCCAGCAGCAATCCGCCGCCGGGGTGAACGCAGGCGACTGTCGGGGCGTCGCTCCAGACCTGGCGCATGGCGTCGAGGTCCCGCTTTACGAAGGCGTCGTAGAACGCACGTTCGGCGGCTGTCGGGGTCTCGTAAGACATGGAGTTCTCCGCTTTACGACCTGAGGGTCAGCGATCTGGGCCGTCGATCAACTGCTGCATCGCCTGTCGGGTCTTGACGCCCAGCAGCATCCTGCTGATCACGCCATCCTGGACCACCATGAGTGTTGGCGTGGCGCGGATACCGTACTCGCGCGCGATCTCCGGATTGGCCTGAAGATCCAGCTTGTAGATCGGTGCGCCTTGTTCGATCAAGCGGTCGACCTCGAGCGACATAGGCCGGCAAGGCCGGCACGCCGCGGTGAAACAGTACACCAGTGAGACGCCGTTGCGCCCGCTCAGCGCCGGAAATAGCGGATACAGGGCCTCGGCAGAGCGGCCCTCCGACGTCCGGGTGGCGATGTACATGTATCCGGCATACGCGAGCCAGGTCACGGCGAGTCCGGTGATGGCGTAGATCAGTAGGGTCACGCCCGCTCCTGTCGCGGACTGGGGTCGATCGACAGAGGTTAGCGCCAGTGCGGCGGGGCCGGTAGCGCCTCGTCAGCCGTTGCCGCGGCGCCGGTCGTGCAATCTGGTAGTGGGTCCGGAAACGGCGGCCGACCTCCGGTGTCGGGGCAGTGGCTGTTTAAGGCGCAGGCCCTTTAGACCGCGCACGCCGACGAAGATCGCCGTCAGGCCAAGGGACATCAGCGCGGCCGCCACGTAGTTCGAGGCTTCGCCGGCATTGGAGCTGGCTTCGCTGCTGACGGCTGCCAATCCGAGCAACAAGGGCAGTTGACCGCTGATCGGATGGCGGGGTGAGGAATAGTCCATATCGACGCAGCACCTTGCACTTGACCCCTTAAGGAACAGCAATCTTTATGCCGCAGAGGAATAGGGCTTTTTTTTTCAGTCAGATAGATTGCCCGGGCGGGCGTTGCGCAACATGACTGTAAAAAACGCTGACGCCTGGTCGCCAGCCCCGGTCGATCAACTCGGGATGTGCTTGGCCGCTAAGAAGGACAGAAAGTAGGTCGCACGGCGAGGACGGAGCATTGCTGGAAGAGTGGGGTGTGCTGCTGGCCGTGTTGGGGCTGCTCGCTGCAACGCTGTTTTTGGCCTCGGTCCATCAGCGTTATCAGCGCCATCAGGCGGAGGTGCGCGCCGCGGTCCGACGCTGCGAAAGCACCCTGCTTCTGATCGGCGGGGCGCTCTCGGATCTCGGGCCGGTGCCCCTGTCACGCGAACTTCGCGTGCTGTTGCGTGCCGATAGCCTGGCACGCTATCGGCGCATCGCCCGTCTCTACCGAGGTTACCCGGACATCAGGCAGCGGGTCGCCGAGGCCGAAACGGCGCTGCATGCGGAGGGGGATCTACCCGGGAAGAACCTCGGACCGATCGAAAACGAGCAGGTTTTCCGGCGTTTCACCTCGGCGCTCGACGGTCTGCACGACATTGTTCGGCACAATCGGATGCTTCAACCCCTGCCGGCCGATGTGAGAGGGATCTTCGAGCGTGAGTTGGGCGAACGGCGCGCCGAGGTCATGGCGCGTTTTCACCTGGTCGCAGCGCGCCAACTTGAGCAGGACGGTGATCTCACCAAGGCTCGTGCCCACCTGACGACCTTGATGCAACGGTTGCGGCGGATGGGGCCGTCGACCCCGTTCGTCAAGGCGCTTTACGCCGAGGCCGAGCAGGCGTTGGTCGATCTCGGCCGTCGCGCGTTCGAGAAGGACGCGCCGCCTGTTGACCGACCGGCGATCGGGCAGCCCGGTTAGATATCAAACAGGTCGTCGGCGGCCGTCCGCAGCCGATCGGCATCGGGTCCTTCCGCGTGGGTCTCGGTGCCCGGCTCGAAGTAATCGCAGAAGTTGCCGCGCTGCTTGTCGGCAACCCGCTCCGCGACAGGTTCGAAACAGTCGTTGGCCCGGCCCGGGGCGTAGAACCGGCAGTTGCGGCACACGTGGGTCGGCTTGCGGCACTTCGGGCATTCACCCTCGCGGGCATAATCGGCACCGCCGAGCGTCGTGCCACAGTGCCAGCAGATGCCTTGCTTGTCGGTAGCCATGGGTGCTCCGCAATGGACCGTGACGGTTTAGATTCGGCCAGATCGGCCGACAGTTCAAGGAGACGAAGAAGAATCGAGCGGTCACGACTCCCTGACGCATGCAAGATCCGCTGACAATTGTGATTACCGGTCGGGTCATGCTGGCACTTTCGCATCATGGCCTGATGGATCCGCGCCGGCTCGCCATCTATGTGGCGGCGGTCTGCGATGCCGTGCACAAGCAGCAGGATAGCGGTGCGCAGATGGCTCTCGGGGACCTGATCGACGGTGAGATCACCCTGCTCGAACGCGCACTGGCTTCGCGGCTCGCTACCAGTCCGACGACTGCGCGGTCGCCAGATGGCGATGACGAGCCGGTGGCGCAATCGCCCGAACGACCGCCGGATGCCGCCGGTCGCAAGCGGCACGGTCCGCTTACGGTGCCGGTGTCGCGGACCATGGAGCAGAAGCTCAAAGAGGACCGCAAGCCGGTACAGAAGCTGCTGGCCGAAGACTGCGTCGCCGCAGGCCTGTTGGACCCGGACAAGGCCCGATCGCTGGTCGCCGGCATGGCGGGCAAACAGCCGGAGGACGCCGAACGCGAGATCGTCGAGTACCTGCGTGAGGTCCTGCTGCAACAGGTCAAGCACTGTATCCGGAAGTTCAAAGGCGGCCCCTGGGCCGCGCCACGGGTGCAGGCCGACCTGCGCAACGATATCCATCATGCGCAAACCGTCAGGGGCGTGCTGATGCTGGCCCGGCAGATGATCGAGGAACGCCGGGAATGGGAAGCGGCCAATGGCCGTGGCGGCATCCTGGGCCTGTTCGCCGGGCGTCACTGAACCTGCAGCAATAGCGAGCCTGATCGGAACCGGCCTATGATTGGCGCTGCATGGCCGATTTCCAACTGCATCCCCAGCTTGAAAAGGACTGCCACCTGGTAGGCGATCTCGCGTTGTCGCGCGTGCTGCTGGTCGACGACGTGCGCTATCCCTGGGTATTGCTGGTCCCGCGCGTGCCGGGCGTGACCGAGCTGCATGCTTTGGACAGTGCGCAACGACTGGCGCTCAGCGACGAGTCGTGTCGACTCGGTCGCTGGATGCTCGATCACTTCGATGGTGACAAGCTGAACGTCGCCACCCTGGGCAATCTGGTGCCGCAGTTGCATCTGCATCACGTGGTCAGGACCGTTGGTGACCCGGCCTGGCCCGGTCCTGTCTGGGGTCACTCGCCGCCGGTGGCGTACTCGCCGTCTGCCCTTGTCGAGACCCTCGAAGCTGTGCGCAACGGGCTTGGATTGCCGATTTAG
>JASFVZ010000066.1:0-8171 GCA_050049565.1 Chromatiaceae bacterium
CCGGGTCTTGCCGGTTCCGGCGCCGGCGAGCACCAGCAGCGGCCCGTCGAGATAGCGCACGGCCTCGCGCTGGCGCGGATTGAGCTCCTGCATGGTCGGCGGCGTCAGCCCTCTTCGTCGAACAAGGATCGCTTGAGCCGGTACAGCGCCGAGATGTCTTCATCGCCGTGCCCGGCCTCGACAAGCCGGTCGTAGTGCACCAGGGTCATCTCGACCATCGGCAGCTGGACTTGGTCGGCGGCCAGCATCGCCTGGCAGATCTTGAGGTCCTTGAGGTGCAGTGCCACCCGGAAGCCGGGATCGAACTGGCCACGGGTCATCGTCGGCCCACGGTGGGCGACGAACCAGTTGCCGGCGGCCCCGCGACTGACCACATCGATGACTTTCTCCATGTCCAGACCCTGATGCTGGCCGAACGCCAGTGCCTCGGTCACCGCCTGATTGATACCTGCGCACATGATCTGATTGACCGCCTTGGTCGCCTGTCCGCTGCCGACCGGACCCATGTGTACGACCTTGCCGGAGATCGCCTCGAGTACCGGTCGCAGGGGCTCCAGCACGTCCGGGTCGCCCCCGACCATCATGACCATGGTGCCTTTCTCTGCACCCTCCTTGCCGCCGGAAACCGGTGCGTCGAGGAAATGCAGGCCGTGCGCACGCAGGCGGTCCTCGGCCTGTCGGGCGGTATCGATGCTGACGGTCGAGGTGTCCATCACGATGCTGCCGGCATGCATCGAAGGCGCGATGCGCGCAACGACCTCGAGCAGGTCCGAATCCGCCGATACGGCGGTGATGACGAGATCGGCCTGCGCGGCGGCGGTCTCGGCCGATGCCGCCAGCTCGAATCCGTGCCGTTGAGCGGCTGCCCGGCCGCGCTCGTCGGACCGGTTCCAGGCCTGGGTCAGATGACCGGCGCGATACAGGTTGCCTGCTATCCCGGCACCCATGGCACCGAGGCCCAGCACGGTTGCTTTCATCGTGGTCGTCCTTTGCGAGTTCGGGCAGGCGGCGCCTGCAGGTCCAATACGAGCGGCGGATGCTACCCGGCGCCTTGGGCTTGGCCAAGTCGCAGATGCCGCGTCGGGCGCGAGGCATTTTGGGACCGTGCCGGCGTGGCCCCGTACCTCGTCGGCTGTGCGATAGTTCCGGGACTGACGATGGACGGAGAATCGAGGGACATGGGTGACGTGATAGGCCGGCGGATCGAAAAGAGCGTCGCCGATGCGCAGTTGCGGCGTGAATCCTGGCGCATCTTTCAGATCATGGCGGAGTTCGTCGAAGGCTTCGAGAAGCTCTGCCTGATCCGGCCGTCGATCAGTGTGTTCGGGTCGGCGCGGACACCGCCGGACGACCCCTGGTACCTGAAAGCGGAACAGACCGCGCGGCTGTTGTCCGATGCCGGCTTCTCGGTGGTCAGTGGCGGCGGGCCCGGCATCATGGAGGCGGCCAACAAGGGCGCGCAGGCCGGCAAGTCGCCGAGCATCGGCGTCAACATCGAACTACCCCACGAGCAGGTGGCGAACCAGTACCAGGATATCTCGCTGCATTTCCGGCACTTCTTCTCCCGCAAGGTGATGTTCGTGAAGTATGCGTCGGCATATGTCGTGCTCCCCGGCGGTTTCGGGACACTCGACGAGCTCGCCGAGATCCTGACCCTGGTGCAGACGGGGAAGACCCGCCGCATCCCGATCATCCTGGTCGGCTCCGCGTTCTGGAGCGGCCTGCTCGACTGGTTTCGTGACACCCTGGTGTCCGCCGGAACGATCGACGGGGACGATATGGCGCTGATGCAGGTCTGCGACGAGCCGGAGGAGATCGTCCGCGCGATCTTCCAACACTACGAGACCCGCAGTCTCGAGCCGTCAGAAGCTGAACAGGAAATCTTGCTCGAACTGTGAGTCGGGGCCAAACTGGGATTCAGTTCTCAACACCCCAGCCGACAGCTTGTCAGGCTGGCAGCTGAATCAAGCGGGAAGGCGGAGCACATGAGATATTTTGTGAGGATTGGCCTGGCTCGGTTCGGCCTGGCGGTCGCAGCCTGTCTGCTGGCGGCCCAGGCGTTCGGCGATGACCGTGAGCCGATCAGTGCACCGCCACCGCCACCGCCACTGAACTCGGGTGAACCGCTCGAACCCCAGGTAACCATCCGCCGAACCGATCGTGAGGTCATCTACGAATACCGTCGCAACGGCCAGCTGTACATGGTCCGGGTCCAGCCGCGCGTTGGTCCGCCGTACTACTTCATCGACGTGGATAACGACGGGATGCTGGACTTCCAGCCCGGTGAACCGATCGTGAACAACATCAACCAGTGGACCCTGTACCGCTGGTGAGTGCTGCCAGCAGACAGCGCAGCGCCTGGCCGCGGTGACTGAGTAGGTTCTTGCGCTCGGCCGAGAGCTCGGCCGCGCTGCAGTCGTCACCGGAAAGGTAGAACACCGGGTCGTAGCCGAAACCGGCCTCGCCCCGTTCCGCGTTCAGGATCCGTCCTTCCCATGTGCCCTGGCAGATGATCGGTGTCGGGTCGTCGGCGTGCCTGAGATAGACCAGCAGGCACTGGAAACGGGCGCCGCGCCGCTCGTCCTCGATGCCTTCCAGCGCGCGCAACAACTTGGCGTTGTTCGCCGCGCTGCCTGCGTCGCCCGCGTAGCGTGCCGAATAGATGCCGGGCGCGCCGTTGAGAAAATCCACTTCCAGGCCCGAATCGTCGGCGATCGCCGGCAGCCCGGTGTGGGCAGATGCGTTGCGCGCCTTGATGATGGCATTCTCGACGAAGGTGAGACCGGTCTCTTCGGCCTCGGGCACGCCGAAGTCGGATTGTGGCAGGACAGCGATGGCCTGATCGGCGAGCAGTTCGTTGAATTCCCTCAACTTGCCCCTGTTGCCACTGGCCAACACGATACGTTGCGGCATGCTCTCGTCCTCCGTGCTAGGGGGGTGTTTGTGTGGCGATCGTCAATCGGTATCCAGCACGGCCTGCTGGGCAGCGATAATCTGCGTGATGCCCAGCTGCGCGAGTTCGAGCATGCCGTTCATATCTGCACTGCTGAACGGTTCTCCCTCGGCCGTACCCTGGACCTCGATGAAGCGTCCCTGATCATTCATGACCACGTTCATGTCGGTCTCTGCGCTGGCGTCCTCGGCGTAGTCGAGGTCCAGAACGGGTTCGCCGTTGTAGATGCCGACGGACACCGAGGCGACATGACCCAGCCGTGGGTCCTCTTCCAGATCGCCGTTCAGGCGCAAGCCGGTCAGCGCCTGGCTGAGCGCGACAAAGGCGCCCGAGATCGATGCGGTGCGTGTACCGCCGTCGGCCTGGATCACGTCGCAGTCCAGGGTGATGGTGCGGGGGCCGAGTTTGTTCAGGTCCACGGCGGCGCGGAGTGACCGGCCGATCAGGCGCTGGATCTCCATGGTCCGCCCGCCCTGGCCGCCACGCGCGGCCTCGCGGCCCATCCGGCTGTGCGTCGAGCGCGGCAGCATACCGTACTCGGCGGTCACCCAGCCCTGGTTTTCGTCGCGCAGCCATCGCGGTTGTCGCTCCTCAACCGAGGCGGTGCAGATCACCCGGGTATTACCAAATGCCACCAGGACGGAGCCCTCAGCGTGCATCGTGAAGTTGGGTGTGAAGGAGATGGGGCGCATCTGGTCGGCGGCTCGACCGCTCGGTCGCATGGTCAGTCCTCGCAATTGGTTAGATCTTGATCGAATACCGGTTCGGCATCGTGCGGTGCGGCCGCGTAGGGCCGGTCGTCACCGTTGCCTTCCAGCCAGGTCAATGCAACGGCGGTCACGTTGTCGCTGAGGGGGTGCGCGGCTGCCGCATCGACCAGCGATTCGAGCAGGCCCTCCAAGCGTTCCGGCGCGGCATCGAAGAGGCCGGCGAGGCGCGCTTCGGCCACCTGGTTCCAGAGCCCGTCGGTGCACAGCAGCATCGAATCCCCGGCCGCGAGCGGGAACGGCGTTCCGCAGGTCGTGGTCGGCGGTTCCGGCAGGCCGCCGAGGCAGCGGGTCAGGCTGGTACGTGCCCGCGGCGGCGCATCGTCACTGAAACGGATGAACTGGGTGTGGGCATGGTCCGCGGTCTGAACCATCACCTCGCCGGCCCGGAACAGATACAGACGGCTGTCTCCGACATGCACCCAGTGTGCGATGCCGTGCTGGATGATCGCCAGGACGGCGGTGGTGCGGGGCGCGATGGGCGGCATCTGGCGGCTGCCGAAACGCCGGATCGTCTCGTGGGCGCGCGCGACGCACGACAGCATGAAGCGCCCGGGATCGGCCAGCGGGCGGGCCGCCTGCCGGAACATGGCCTCGCAGACATCGGCAAACAACTGGGCGGCGACGTCACCGCGCGGGTGGCCTCCCAGGCCGTCGGCAACACCGAGCATCACCGCATCGCCGTCGTCGAAGAAAAAGCAGCGGTCCTGGTTGCCGGTACGGGTGCCGATCGCGCTGGCCCTCGCGGCGACAAAGGGTCTGGCGGCCTGCGTCATCCGGCAACCTGTCGGTCGTCATCGAAGATGTCCCGCGGCACCCGTGCCCGGCCGAGCAGGGCGTCGCGCAACTGGCCGGCCGAGTTCGGACGGCGTTCCCGATCGAGCTGCATCGCCCAGTCGATAGACTCGAGGACCTCGCGTGGATAGTGGCTGCCAAATGCCTCGACCGCCGGAATCAGTTTGTCCTGGGCGTGCCGCTCGACCGCCGACGGCGGGGGCTTGCCCTCGATGCAGGCGCGCATGGTCGCCCCGGCCGCGTAGACGTCGGTGCAGGGTCCGACCTGTCCGGCCGCGTAGTACTGCTCGATCGGCGAGAAGCCCGGCGTGACCACCTGGGCCTTCTTCTCGCCGACGTCGTCCAGGTGATAGGCGGCACCGAAATCGAGCAGCAATGGGTTGCCGCCGGGACGCAGGTGGACATTGCTCGGTTTGATATCGAGGTGCAGATGCTGGCTGGCGTGGATCAGCTCCAGTGCATCGAGCAGCGGTGGGAACACGGTCATCAGAAAGTTCGTGCTCAGCCGGCCCTGGCGTTTCTTGATGTAGCGGCCGAGGTTCTTGCCCGGTTCATAGTTCATGACCAGGTAGGCCGTGTTGTTGGCCAGGAAACAGTTGCGCACGTGCACGATGTTGGCGTGGCGCAGAGTCGCCAGTACACGGGCCTCCTGGTAGAACAGACGACGTCCGCGCTGGAAGTTCTCGTACTTGGCGTCTTCGGTGACGCTGACCGCCAGTCGCTCGTCGCGGGTGCCGAAGCGTTTCGGAAGGTATTCCTTGATCGCCACTTCGTCGTGGCTGTCCTCGTCCTCCGCCAGGTAGATGAGGCTAAAGCCGCCGCTCCCGATCAGCCGGGTGATGCGGTAGCAGTCGAGCACGGTGCCGATCGGAAGGCTGTCGCGCGAGGTCGAGGACATTCGGTCGGCGATGATACCGTGCGGAAGGCGTGAACGAACCTTTATGATACACCCTCAGTCTGGCGCCACCGGGGCGCCGGCACGCGAGCTCGAGATTTCTTAATGATGCGTAGCATGACCGCGTTTGCACGCCAGCAGGACCACGGTGACTGGGGCGAACTGACCTGGGAAATTCGTTCGGTCAATCACCGCTATCTCGAGGCGACCGTGCGCCTGCCGGAGGACCTGAGAGGCATCGAGCCGGCGGTGCGTGAACGGGTCAATGCGCGCCTGGGCCGGGGCAAGGTGGAGTGCAACCTGCGCTACCGTGCCCTGCCGGGTGCCAGCGGTACGCTGCAGGTCAACGAGGCGATGGTCGAGCAACTGTTGGCCGCGGCCGACAAGATGGCGCATCGCCTGCACAGTTCGCACCACCCCAGCATCATGGACATCCTGCGCTGGCCCGGCGTCATGGAGACCGGTGAGCAGGATCTGTCACCGGTCCAGGAGGCCGCGCTGGCCTTGCTCGAACAGGCGTTCGACGCGCTGGTTGCGGCGCGGGAGAGGGAGGGCGCACGACTCGCGGCGCTGGTCGGTCAGCGCGTCGAGGCATTGCGAGGCCAGGTGGATGTCGCGCGCAACCGCATGCCGCAGGTCATCGAGGGTGTACGTCAGCGGTTGCGCAACCGCCTGTCCGAGGTCATGGAGAGCCCCGATCCCGAACGGCTGGAACAGGAGATGGCCCTGCTGGCGCAGCGTCTTGACGTCGACGAGGAGATGGATCGCCTGGCGACGCACCTGGACGAAGTCGAGCGGATCCTGGGCGAATCGGAGCCGGTCGGTCGTCGCCTGGATTTCCTGATGCAGGAGCTCAACCGGGAGGCCAATACGCTGGGGTCCAAGTCGGCCGACAGCGAGACGACCGCGGTCTCGGTCGAGATGAAGGTCTTGATCGAGCAGATGCGCGAGCAGGTGCAGAACATCGAGTGAGCATGCAGCCGCACCGACCGGGCATTCTGTTCATCGTCTCGGCACCGTCCGGTGCCGGCAAGACCAGCCTGCTGGCGGAACTGGTGCCGGCCGATGACGGCCTTGTGCTGTCGGTATCGCATGCCACCCGCCCGATGCGCCCCGGTGAACAGGACGGTGTGCATTACCATTTCGTCAGCGTGGAAGCGTTCGAGGCCCTGGTCGAGGCGGGGGCCTTCATCGAACACGCGCAGGTGTTCGACAACTATTACGGCACATCGGAACAGGCGGTGCGTGACCAACTCGCCGACGGGCTGGACGTGGTGCTCGAGATCGACTGGCAGGGCGCACGACAGGTCCGGCGGCGCTTTCCGGATGCGGTCTCCGTGTTCGTGGCCCCGCCCAGCATCGACGCGCTGCGCGAGCGGCTGTCGGGCCGCGGCCAGGACGACGCGGCGGTCGTCGACCGGCGCATGGCCGATGCCCGCAATGAGCTGTCGCACTTCCCGGAGTACGATTTCCTGGTGATCAACGACCGGTTCGACGAGGCGCTCGCCGATCTGCAGGCGATCGTGCGTGCTGCGCGGCTGCGCGAGCCCGTCCAGGCGGCCGTGCATTCCGCGGTCCTGGCGGACATGCTTGGCGAAACGCGCTGAACTTCATACACTACGCAGTTCGCACACAGATATCCCAGTTTGGAGTAACGAGTCCGCCATGGCCCGCATCACCGTCGAAGACTGCTTAGCCCACGTCGATAACCGATTCGACCTCGTCCTGCTCGCCAGCCGCCGGGCGCGCCAGCTGGTCAATGGTGTCGATCCGCTGCTGCCCTGGGAGAACGACAAGCCGACGGTGGTTGCACTGCGTGAGATCGCCGACGGTCTGATCACCGAGGAAACGGTCGCCGAGCCCGAGGAATCAACCGACTCGATCGATGAGGAACTGGCCGCCGCACTGGCCGGTGAACTGGGTGTGGTCGACATGGGCAATGATGACGAGTAGCCGCCCGCGTGGATCTGCCGCGCACTGATACCACGACGACAGTCGCTGCCGGCGGACCGCCGCCGCATGGAAACGACGACGCACGTCTGCTGATCAGCGACCTGTGTCACTTCCTCGAGACGTACCTGACAACCGAGCAGGTCAGCGAGGTCTATCGGGCCTACCTGTTCGGGGCCGAGGCCCACGAAGGCCAAAACCGCCTCTCCGGCGAACCCTATATCTATCACCCGGTCGCCGTCGCCCGCATCCTGGCCGGCATGCGCATGGATCACAAGTGCCTGATGGCGGCGATCCTGCACGACGTCATCGAAGACACGCCGACCGCCAAGGCGCAGCTCGAACAGGAGTTCGGTCCGGAGATCGCGGAACTGGTCGACGGGGTCAGCAAGCTCACCCAGATCAAGTTCCGGTCGCGCGCCGAGGCCCAGGCCGAGAACTTCCGCAAGATGATGCTGGCGATGACCAAGGACATCCGGGTCATCATGATCAAGCTCGCGGATCGTCTGCACAACATGCGTACGCTCGGCGTGATGGGGCCGAACAAGGCACGACGGATCGCGCGCGAAACGCTCGATATCTATGCGCCGATCGCCAACCGCCTCGGTATCAACAGCATACGCCACGAGCTGCAAGAGCTCGGCATGGCCGCGCACTGGCCGTGGCGCTACGCGATCCTGCGCACCGCCCTGCGCAAACGGCGCGGCAACCGCAAGGAAGTGGTCAGCAACATCGAGGAGGTCCTGCGCAGCCGCCTGCAGCAGGAAGGCTTCGACGGTGACGTCTACGGGCGTGAGAAGCACGTCTACAG
>JASFVZ010000067.1:0-8168 GCA_050049565.1 Chromatiaceae bacterium
GTAGCGTTCGCCGCCGACCGGTGCGTGGCCGGCGATCCAGTGCAGTTGGGAGGCCCGCAGCGACCCGGCGTAGAGCCGTGGATGGTCATGGCCCTGTGCGACGATCAGGCGGTTGTTCGTCAGGTCCTTTTCGATCACGAACCAGGGCGCCTCGGCCGCGCCCGCCTGGCCACCGATGCCCAGACCGTGTCGTTGTCCGAGCGTGTAGAACATGAGACCTCGGTGCGAGCCGATGCGGGCGCCATGCGGATCGAGGATATCGCCGGGCTGCGCGGGCAGGTAGCGCGCCAGGAAGTCACTGAAGCGCCGCTCGCCGATGAAGCAGATGCCGGTACTGTCCTTCTTTCCTGCGGTCGGGAGCCCCGCGTCCGCCGCCAACGCACGCACTGCCGCTTTATCCAGGTCGGCCAGCGGGAACAGGCTGTGTCGCAGCGCGCGCTGGTCGAGCATGTAGAGGAAATAGGTCTGGTCCTTGGCTTCATCACGGGCCCGCTTCAGCGTGCGCAGGCCATTGGCAGCGGTGCCGACGGCTGCATAGTGTCCCGTGGCAATGTGCTGCGCGCCCATCCCCAGTGCATGGTCGAGAAAGGCGCGGAACTTGATCTCGCGATTGCACAGGACATCCGGGTTGGGGGTGCGGCCGGCCCGGTACTCGGCGAGAAAGTGAGCAAAGACCCGCTCCCAGTACTCGGTGGCGAAATTGACGGTACGCAGTTCGATGCCGATCCGGTCGGCTACCGCCTGGGCATCGGCCAGGTCGGCGCTGGCTGCGCAGTACTCGGCGTCGTCATCTTCTTCCCAGTTCTTCATGAACAGGCCGGTGACATCCCAACCCGCCTGTTTGAGCCGCAGCGCTGCGACCGACGAGTCCACGCCGCCCGAGAGGCCGACGATGATGCGGTCGCCGTTCATGCGGGATCAGGCGCGATATGCACCAGTTGATCCAGCGGCAGGACGGTTCCGGCGATGGTATCGTCGATGCAGCGCAGGACCAGCGGGCTGCGGGTCGGCAGGGCGCCCACCGCGATCTCTTCACGGGTCAGCCAATGCACCGCGTGGATTGCGGGATCGCGCATGCGTTCGCCGGCCGGCTCCGACACCTCACCGGCAAAGCAGAAGCGCAGGTAGGTCCGTTGCGTGCCCGGGACCTGCCACTGATAGATGCCGACCAGGTGGTGCGGCACGAAATCAAAGGTGGTCTCTTCACCGACCTCACGTATGACCGCGTCGATCAAGGACTCTTCCGGCTCGAGGTGTCCGGCCGGCTGATTCAACACGGCGACACCGTCCGGGACCTCTTCAACCATCAGGAAACGATCCGCCCTAAGCACCACGGCGGCAACAGTCACGTGTGGTGTCCAGACCATCGTTGGATACTATCAAATCAGCGGGTCGGACCGCGTCGACCGAGCCGCGGCCGGCCTGCCTTGCGGCTGCCCGACGGGGCCTGCCGGGGATCTGGTTCCCGCCTGCGCCCGGGCTGCGAGGGCCCGGGTTCGTCGGCGATGGCGACGCGGCGATACTCACCGGGCGCGAGTGTCCCGAGCTGCCACGGGCCGACCTGGATCCGGACCAGGCGGAGTGTCGGATAGCCGACCGCCGCGGTCATGCGTCTGACCTGGCGGTTACGGCCTTCGCGCAGCTGCAACTCGATCCATGCCGTCGGGATGCTTGCGCGATAGCGGATCGGTGGTTCGCGACGCCAGAGACTCGGTGCGGCGATCAGCCTTGCCCTGGCCGGGCGGGTACGACCGTCCTTCAGATCGACGCCGGCGCGGAGTGCATTCAGCGCATTGTCACCCGGCACGCCCTCGACCTGCGCGAGATAGGTCTTCCAGGTCTTGCGTCCCGGCGACGTCAAGCGATGGGCGAGCCGGCCGTCGTCGGTCAGCAGCAAGAGCCCCTCACTGTCGCGATCCAGTCGGCCGGCGGGATAGATACCCGGTGTCCGGATGAAGTCGGCCAAGGTGCGGCGGCCCGATGAGTCGGTGAACTGTGAGAGCACATCGAATGGCTTGTTGAACAGAATCAGCTCGGCCATGGCATCTGGACGATAGTCAGCTGGCGCGGACCGGGACCGCAGGGGCGATGGTACACTCCGCGTCTGGTATTCACCGCTCACAGAACAGGTTGCTGCCCATGGCGTTCGACAAGATCCAGGTGCCCGCAGACGGCGAGAAGATTTCGGTCAATTCAGACTATTCCCTGCAGGTGCCCGACAAGCCGATCATCCCTTATATCGAAGGTGACGGTATCGGGATCGACATCAGCCCGGTCATGAAGAAGGTCGTGGATGCGGCCGTCGGGAAGGCCTACGGTGGCTCACGCCAGATTGCCTGGATGGAGATCTTCGCCGGCGAGAAGTCGACCCGGATATACGGTGAGGGCGTCTGGCTGCCGGACGAGACGCTGCAGGCTGTCAAGGACTTCGTTGTCTCGATCAAGGGGCCTTTGACAACGCCGGTTGGCGGCGGCATCCGATCGTTGAACGTCACCTTGCGCCAGGAACTGGACCTCTATGTCTGCCTGCGCCCGGTCCGGTACTTCGACGGCACGCCAAGCCCGCTGCTCCACCCCGAGTACACCGACATGGTGATCTTTCGTGAGAACTCGGAAGATATCTATGCCGGTGTCGAATGGCAGTCCGGCAGTCCGGAGGCCAAGAAGGTCATCGATTTCCTGATCGACGAGATGGGCGTCACCAAGATCCGCTTCCCGGAGACCTCCGGAATCGGCGTCAAGCCGGTGTCGAGCGAGGGGACCAAGCGACTCGCGCGCAAGGCGATTCAGTACGCCATCGACAATGATCGGGCGTCGGTCACCCTGGTGCACAAGGGCAACATCATGAAGTTCACCGAGGGGGCCTTTAAAGAGTGGGGCTATGAACTCGCCAAGGAGGAGTTCGGCGCAGCGGAACTGGACGGCGGCCCTTGGTGTTCGTTCAAGAATCCGAAAACGGGAAAAGAGATCGTCATCAAAGACGTCATCGCCGATGCCTTTCTGCAGCAGATCCTGCTCCGGCCCAAGGAGTACGATGTCATCGCCACACTGAACCTCAACGGCGATTACATCTCGGACGCGCTCGCCGCCCAGGTCGGAGGCATCGGTATTGCACCGGGCGCCAATCTCTCGGATTCGGTCGCCATGTTCGAAGCGACCCACGGCACAGCGCCCAAGTATGCCGGTCAGGACAAGGTCAACCCGGGGTCGCTGATTCTCTCCGCCGAGATGATGTTGCGCCACATGGGCTGGACCGAGGCGGCGGACCTGATCATCGCCGCGATGGGTCAGGCGATCGGCGCCAAGACCGTGACCTATGATTTCGAGCGTTTGATGGACGGCGCGACGCTATTGAGCTGCTCGGAGTTCGGGGACGCGATGATCGCCCAGATGTAACGGCCGGCGCCCTGTCCGGCGCGCATAAAAAAAGCCTGCCGCTCCGGCAGGCTTTGCGTTAGCGCATTGCTTGTCTTATAGGGCCGATGCGGCCATGTGCAGGTTTTGCGCGTGCAGGCCTTTCGGGCCTTCTTCGACCTCGAACTCGACCCGCTGACCTTCCTTCAGCGTCCTGTAGCCTTCCATATCAATCGCCGAAAAATGGACGAAGACATCCTGATCGCCGTCGTCCGGGGTCACGAATCCGTAACCCTTGGCGTTGTTGAACCATTTTACGATACCGGTGGCCATAACCACTCCTCCAACCTTTGTCTCAGCAACTTCGGTGCTTGTATTCGTATGTCCCGGCACTGCTACGGTGCAGCCGCTACCGGCGAGTGAAATTTATGCACCAAACTTGAGTATATATAGGCTAAGAAAATGGTCAAACGACGCTCCATCTATTTTATTAATGCAACGCCTTCTGAAATGCTAACTCTCTCTTAAAAACAGGTAATTATGCGCTGTTTTTAACGCCAGTTATTGAATATCCCCGGCGGACCTCGCCGACCCGCTCACGCTATATCGACGGCGGTATGCGGGGCGGCGGCCTTAACGTGGATTCGATATTGTCGGCGCCAACTGCCTAAACACACTACCGAGTCGCGCTGCGCTTCCCTTGCGGCAAGCAAAACCGTGAACCTGGGACGGGTTGCGTGACTGTGGCGCTTGGTAGACTCCCGAACAGCAAGTGTGGGTAGTATCTTTGACGACATGAGTGACGAAAAGGAACGGCAAGACGGTGACCTCGCGGTCGAGCAGGCGCGGCCGAAACTCAAGCGTCCGCCGCTGTTCAAGGTGCTGCTGCTGAACGACGACTACACTCCAATGGAATTTGTCGTCCACGTCCTGGAGCACTTTTTTGGCATGAATCGCGAAAAGGCAACGCAGGTGATGCTTCACGTGCACACGCGCGGCATGGGCGTCTGTGGTGTGTTTACCAAGGATGTCGCCGAGACCAAGGTGGCTCAGGTCAACGACCACGCGAGAGCGAATCAGCACCCGTTGTTGTGCACGCTCGAGGAAGCGTGAGAGGTTGACGGAACCCGGCTGCGTGCCGGGGCTCATAAGCAGATAGCGGAATCTAAATCGAGACCAAGCGGATGTTGAGTAAAGAGCTTGAATTCACCCTCAACCAGGCGTTCAAGGACGCCCGGGAAAAGCATCACGAGTTCATGACCATCGAGCACCTGCTGCTTGCACTGCTCGACAACCCCGCCGCGGCCCAGGTGCTGCGGGCGTGCGGTGCGGACATCGAAGATCTGCGCGCCGAACTGGGTGGCTTTCTCGACGAGACCACGCCATTGATCGGCGATGGTGAAAACCGCGAGACCCAGCCGACGCTCGGCTTTCAGCGCGTCCTGCAGCGTGCCGTGTTCCATGTCCAGTCGTCCGAGAAGAAGGAGGTGACGGGCGCCAACGTGCTGGTCGCCATCTTCAGCGAGCAGGAATCGCAGGCAGTGTTCTTCCTGAACAAACAGGACATCACCCGCCTCGACGTCGTCAACTTCATATCGCATGGCATCTCGAAGGTTCCCAGCGACGGCGCCGCGAGCCCGGGTCAGGACAGCGAAGCCACAGAGACCGAAGCGGGTGAAGAGCGCCAGGAGAGCGCACTCGACACCTACGCGACCAACCTCAACGAACAGGCCCGCCAGGGCAAGATCGATCCGCTGATCGGGCGGGCCAGTGAGCTCGAGAGGACCGTCCAGATCCTCTGTCGCCGTCGCAAGAACAATCCGCTGCTGGTCGGTGAAGCAGGCGTCGGCAAGACCGCGATCGCCGAAGGGCTGGCCAAACGGATCGTCGATCGTCAGGTGCCGGAGGTGCTCGAGAATGCCACGATCTATGCGCTGGACATGGGTGGACTGGTCGCCGGTACCAAATACCGCGGGGACTTCGAGAAGCGGCTGAAGGCGGTCCTTGCAAACCTCAAGGAGCAGCCGGAGGCGGTCCTGTTCATCGACGAGATCCATACCATCATCGGGGCAGGGGCGGCCTCGGGTGGCGTGATGGACGCGTCGAACCTGATCAAGCCGGTGCTCGCGTCGGGCGAATTGCGCTGCATTGGTTCGACCACCTACCAGGAATACCGCGGGATCTTCGAAAAGGACCGGGCATTGGCGCGGCGTTTTCAGAAGGTCGATATCAACGAGCCGACCGTCGAGGAGACGATCCTGATCCTCAAGGGTTTGAAGACACGCTTCGAGGAACACCATCAGGTCAAGTACTCGGCCAAGGCGCTGCGCGCGGCCGCTGAACTGGCCGACAAGTACATCAACGACCGACACATGCCGGACAAGGCGATCGACGTGATCGACGAGGCCGGCGCCGCCAACCAGTTGCTGCCGCTCTCGAAGCGCAAGAAGACGGTCTCGGTTGGAGACGTCGAGAATCTGGTCGCCAAGATCGCGCGCATCCCGCCGCGCAAGGTCTCGACCAGCGACACCGAATCCCTGCGGAACCTGACACGCGATCTGCAACTCGTTGTGTTCGGTCAGAACGAGGCGATCGATGCACTGGCATCGGCGATTCGCATGAATCGCTCCGGCCTCGGCACGGATCAGAAACCTGTCGGCAGTTTCCTGTTTGCCGGTCCGACCGGGGTCGGTAAGACCGAGGTCACCCGACAATTGGCCAAGGTCCTCGGCCTTGAACTGATCCGGTTCGATATGTCCGAGTACATGGAGCGCCATACGGTGTCGCGACTGATCGGCGCGCCGCCCGGCTATGTTGGATTCGATCAGGGCGGGCTGCTGACCGAGGAGATCAACAAGCATCCGCACTCGGTTTTGCTGCTCGACGAAATCGAGAAGGCGCATCCCGACGTGTTCAACCTGCTGCTGCAGGTCATGGACCATGGCACGCTGACCGACAACAATGGCCGCAAGGCGGATTTCCGCAACGTGATCATCGTGATGACAACCAACGCGGGTGCCTCGGAGGCCAGCCGGGCTTCAATCGGCTTCAAGGTTCAGGACCACAGCAGCGACGCGATGGCCGCGATCAAGAAGCTGTTTACCCCCGAGTTCCGCAATCGGCTGGATGCGATCATTCAGTTCAACGGGCTGGACCGTCAGACGATCCTCAACGTGGTCGACAAGTTCCTGTTCGAGCTCGAACAGCAGCTCGAGGAAAAGCACGTCAGCGTCAGCGTCGACGACGCCGTCAAAGAGTGGCTTGCCGAGCGTGGCTACGATCCGCAGATGGGCGCACGCCCGATGGCCCGCGTGATCCAGGAAGAGATCAAGAAGCCACTGGCGGAAGAACTGCTATTCGGCAGCCTGGTACAGGGTGGTCGGTTGAGAATCAGCGTGGTGGATGGCGCGCTGGAGTTCGAGTTTGACGAGGCGGCCGTCCACTGACGACCGCAGCGGGGATCATTCACCGCTCCCGGTAGACGATGCGTCCCTTCGACAGATCGTAGGGTGTCAATTCGACCTTGACCTTGTCGCCGGTCAGAATGCGTATGTAGTGCTTGCGCATCTTGCCGGAGATATGCGCGGTGACAACGTGACCGTTTTCGAGCTCAACCCGAAACATCGTGTTTGGCAGCGTGTCGACCACGGTGCCTTCCATCTCGATAACGTCTTCTTTAGCCATTCAGTAACAATCCGTTAACTTCAAGGCGCCCAGTGCGCGCCGTTTGCAAGGCGCCGGATTGTACCAGCTACGCCTGGGGTGTGCATGAAGCACATGCGGTGCGCGATTCAGGCCGTTGGTTCGGCGATCCCGCGCTGCCAATAGCCGTCATGCCACCGCTCGATCGGGCGGAATCGCGCCTTGTACGCCATCTTCGGGCTGTCTGCGATCCAATACCCGAGGTAGAGATAGGGCAGCTTCATGGAGCGGGCCAGTTCGATCTGGCGCAGGATGGCCAGCGTGCCCAGCGAGCGCTTTGCGAGGTCCGGTTCGAAGTAGGTGTAGACCGCTGACAGCCCGTCTTCGGTGATATCGGTCACCGCCACGCCGACCAGCGTCTGATTCATCGTCAATTCGACGAACCGGGTGTTGGACCAGGGCGCATCGAGAAAACCCATGTACTCCTCCGGCGACGCCTCGGCCATGTCGCCGTCGCGATGACGTGCCTGCGTATAGCGCTGGTAGAGGGCGAACTGGGCGGGATCGAAGACCGGGCCCTTCACGCGGACTTCGATATCGGCGTTGGCCGCAGCCACCCGGCGTTGGCTGCGACTCGGGGTGAACTCGGCGACCGGCACCCGGACCGAGACGCATTGGCTGCAGAATTCGCAGCGCGGGGCGTAGACCAAGCGCCCGCTGCGCCGAAAGCCGAAACGCAACAGCTCGCCGTAGGTGGCCATGTCCATCGGCCCGTTGGGATCGGCGAACAGCGTGCTGGCCTGCCGGTTCTCCAGGTAACTGCAGGGGTGTGGCGCCGACAGGTAGAGCGGGAGCTGTCGGGGCTGCCGTTTCATCGCGCACTGTCCAGCGTGGCCGCCGGGAAGGGCAGACGGCGTCGCATCGCGGCGGCCGGTTGCAGGATCGCCTGCGACAGTTCGGTCTGAAAGGCCTCCCGCTCGATCTGTCGGGCGCCGAGACTGGCAAGGTGATCGGTGTAGATCTGGCAGTCGATGAAATGCAGCGGCAGTTCGCGGCCGATCTCCGCGAGCTGGGTGAACGCCACCTTCGAGGCATCGGCGCGACGGCTGAACATCGATTCGCCGAAGAACACGGAACCGATCAGCACGCCATAGAGACCGCCAACCAGTTCG
>JASFVZ010000366.1:0-3524 GCA_050049565.1 Chromatiaceae bacterium
GTCAATACGCAGCAAGGAACTCGCGATGGTTTCTACAGAACCGCTGATCCGACTGAGATCACCGGATATCGATTGCTCGATCAGCGCGACCTCATTGTTCATCGCGTTCATATTCTCATCCATGTTCGCGACGACATCGTCAATCTTACTGACTTCTGCGACCATGATCGCAATGTGATCATGCATTGAGTGAATATCGCCGTACATACCACCCATATAGGCCGTCATCGCATCCATGTCCTCAGTCATCTGACTCATGAAATAGACCATCGCCATGAATCCGCCGCCGATCGCGGCCAGAACGACCAGCCCGGCGAATGCGAGAAGCCTGTTTCTGAAGTTGATGTTCATGTCACTCTCCCCAACCCTGGGGCGTCACTTGCCTCCTTGGTCCATCACCTCGCGCCACGCCTTGTCAAAGTCGTCCCGGAGCGCCTGGTCTTTGAAGAGGATGCGTGGCGCGACCGGCTGAAAGAGCTCGTAGTAGGTCATCGCCTGGGTTGGGTTTGCAGCCTCAGGGACACGTTCCAGACTTTCTTTGAACACTGATCGCTCCGTGATCACAGCGTCGAGCTTTCCGGTGGTCAACAGTGATGCGAGCAGCGGATGATTTGCAACCTGCCTCAACTCATGTTCAGGAATAGCCTCCAGTAATGGCCCCAGCTGGGGTTTGAGTACCTGATACACATCAGGGTGAATGGCGACAGCCATCCCGGACAGACTTTCCAAGCTGTCGATTACGACCTCACTGGATTCGAGGGTGGCTAAGACGAAATCTCGTTCGAGCAGCGTCACGGAGGAAAAGAAGCCGTTCTCCGGAACTTCCATGCCGCCGCAGATCCAGACACCGGCGATAAAATCTGCCTCCGTATAACGCACGCCCTCCTCATAGGTAACGTAGAGGTGCTGCGCATCCCGGCCGACCGCTTTCAAAGCGGCCGCGATGAGTTCCCATTCGGTGCCGTGGCCGTTGCTTAACGCGAAGTAAGGCGCATACGGGCAGGTGATTGCGATGACCGCGTGGTGATCTTCGCCAAGTACTGGCGCTTCTGGTAGGTCAGGTCGCCGTTCAGCGGAGCCGATGCCGCCGGCCAACAATAACACCGCTGTGCAAAGGATCTGCTGTGCTCTACCCATGCCCGTTGCAACGCACGTTTAGTTGGTGCGCCGCTTCATCATTTAGTCCAGGACGATGCTGCGTCTATTAGTAATGTAGCATGTCCTGATGTCTAGCCGATCCAAGCAACCTGTCTATTCAAGAAGACCAGCCCGGAATCTCTCCGCAAACTGCCCAAGATCAAAAGGGTGCGCTTCTCGGCGAGCGGCGCCTGTCCAATATCGGTTTTTAGTAATATACTCATACATAGGAACGCATACTGCAGATGCCAGAGATTGACCCAGGCCAAGCAAGTGTCTTGGGTCCTGCTATATAAATGCACCGCCCAGTTTCCGCAATACACGGTCATACCCCGTCATCCAACGGCGGGGTTGTTTGTTCAAGGCTCCGGTCGCGACTGACGCGTTATCCGTCTCCGCAAAGGCTGACGAGCCTGGAGACCGTCGTAGTGTCTGCGGTGGCGTAGAGGATGCGCTGGCGTACTCTGGCCGGTTCGGACTCGATTCGTCCCGCCCTCTCACCGTCCAGGTGATGGCGGATCTGCAATACGAGATCGGCGAAAACACCGTTGGTTGTTTCAACGGCGAGGGCCGAGCCATCTTGGCACTCAGCTTTCGACATGGTGATTGAGTCTGAGCTCATGGTAGGAACGCGCGATCTTGGTGACGGCCAGCACGTATGCTGCCGTCCGATAGTCCTTGATGTCGGGATAGTTCTTCATGACTTCGCGTATGTCCTGAAAGGCCGTCCGCATGGTGTCGTCAAGCCCCGAGCGCACAAGATCGAGCTCGTTGGCCCCTTTGGAGATCTCGCGGCTGAGTTCTCTTGGGAGTTCTTTGACCGATATCGCCTCCATGGCTTTGACCAGGTGCTGGCCCAGCAGCTCGTCATAGCGCCGCTGTAATCGACCGAACCTCATATGCGATAGGTTACGGGTCCATTCGAAGTACGAGACCGTGACGCCACCTGCATTGACGAATACGTCCGGCAATACAGTAACGTCGCGCTCACGCAGGATCTGATCCGCCTCGTAGGTGACCGGGCCGTTTGCCCCTTCGACGATCATGCGCGCCTGTATGCGCATGGCATTTTCGGCGTGGATCTGCCCTTCCAGGGCGGCCGGTATCAGGATGTCGCAGTCCAACTCGAGCGCCGCCTCCTGGTTCTCGCTGAAACGGCCATTGGGATAGCCCTTCAACCCACCCGTCTCAGCCAGATGCTGTTTAACATCGTGGACATTCAGCCCGTCCGGATCACTGATCACCCCATCCCTTTCAATGACCGCAATGATCCGAACCTGGTCCTGCTCCGAAAGAAACTTCGCTGCGTGATAGCCGACGTTCCCGAGGCCCTGAAACACCGCACGTTGACCATTCAGACCGCCTTTCAGGCCAGCGGCCTCGACCGCATCCGCATGCCGAAAGAACTCCCTGAGCGCATACTGGATACCCTTGCCCGTTGCCTCATTGCGCCCGGCTATCCCGCCTCTGTCCGGCGGCTTTCCGGTCACACAGGCATCCTTGTTCAGGTCCTCCGGATACTGGCTTTGATAGGCATCGGCGATCCAACCCATCTCTCTTGACGAGGTGCCCATGTCGGGTGCCGGCACATTGGTCGCCGGATTGAGAAACCCTTTTCGAGCAAGCTCACGGGCAAAACAAAGCGTGATGTCTTGAAGCTGGGCCTCCGTGTAGGCAGACGGATCGATCACCAACCCCCCTTTCGCGCCGCCGAAAGGGACGTCAACGATCGCGCACTTGTACGTCATCAAGGAGGCCAGTGCCTCGACCTCGTTCTGATTGATCGATTGCGCGAATCGCAGACCGCCCTTGGCCGGGAGACGATGTGCGCTATGCGCTGCCCACCAACCGGTGAACACCTCAACCTTCCCATCGAGCTTGACCGGGAAGCTGAGTTGCAGAACGGCGTTGCACACCTGGATCGCCTTCGCGGTATCGGGGTCCAGACCGACCGCGAGAATTGCCCGGTCGACCATGCGATCAACGCCCTCGCGGAACGACATGGTTTCTTTTCGATGCTGGTTCATCTGATTCTTACCCCGATCTCCACGAAGTTGCCGACGGCCGCCCTGATCCACGCCTCTGCGCTTTCCGCAGGACATCCGCACCACCGGGCCCCTGGGGATGCACCCGCGCTCGCCAGGGCGGATCATAGATCGTCCAGAAAACGGTGCTGGCCGGTGCCAACAATCTATCACCGCAGGCCGCCACATGCCTGGCGATGGCAACGCATCGTTCCGTCGGCACTGCGTTGGATCAAGACCAGGCTCCCGGATTGTCTCCGGGTGCTAGTGGGCCATGCGGATGATTCTGTAGCGCTCAGCCGCGGCACAAGCATTGTGGGCAAGGCGCAGTCCGCAGGGAATGGCTGACCCTTTTGCCGGGTG
>JASFVZ010000367.1:0-3506 GCA_050049565.1 Chromatiaceae bacterium
CATGGTCTGCTGGATTCTCGTTACGACAAAGGTCTCCGCCCTTATGGCAAAACCGTCGTGATCTATGCGACTAATCTCGAATGCACAGTGCGGTTTGTAACTGTTGAAGCCCCCGCTGATAACCCGGTCTCCCACTCCCGCTTTGTCGTTCTGGAGGTAGACACGTGCCCTGCCGGCCGGAACCCGAATTTCCCGCTTCAGCGCAACGGTCGCTGAATCTATCTGCCGGAACTTGCCGAAGGTATCTTCACGAATGCTGGCATTTTGCTGGCATCCGGCCACCGATAGAGCCGCCGCAACGAACGCTAAACGTTTCAACATGGCAGGAAATGCTCCGAGACAACGAAACCACGATCTCGAAAGGTTGGTTTGGGTGCAAGCCGTTGTCAAATCTTGCGTCGCAGACATACAACACGCAGTCACACGGGCAAGCCGATGAGACCTTAACGCCTAACAAAACTGATCTCGAATAAGCCGCCTCGGTGGGCGCGACATTTGATTTTTGCAGCACCGCGGAGAATATCTCGGCCCTGCGAACAGGGCTACTTCAAGCCCTCGGGATTGCCCGGTGCGACTTTTTTTCCAGCCGGAAACATGTTTTCTCGGGTCCTGCGTCCTTGCCCAGCGGTTGTATGTGCCAGCTTCCTGAAATGAAATCGGTGACCCCTGGGTCTTTTGGGGTGTAAGCGGGCGACATCGTCACGCCGACACTGAACCATCACAGGAGACCTGATCATGAAAAAGACCCTTATCGCCGCACTGCTAGTCACCAGCACCAGTGCCTTCGCCGACAGTCCCTTCGCTTTCCAGCAACAATTCGGCTCAGAGGAGTATGTTCCGGGCTATGACGCAGCTGACATGGCATTCGCCCCGGTCGTTGGCGGCGGCGTTGAGCCTTCTTACTTCCGCCTGATGCTGCAAGCCAACGTGGACCATATCGCCGGAAACGCGTTCGAAGGTGAGATCGTCAGGTCGGGGCCGACCCGCATCAGCCTCTATGAAGTATTTCGTGACAGCCCGGAGGGCACGGCTTACCGCAGCTACCACGAGCGCTATGCGGCCGACCACGACTGGACCCAGCCGGGGAAAGCGATTGTGACATCGGAGCAAGCGACGAGCAGCGGCGAGTCGTAAAGCTGACCGCCGCCGGAACGATCTCCGGCGGCGCCAGCGGATCAAGCACGCGGCAGCCGTGCGTCAGCGCCTGCCAGGTTTGCCGCGGGGGAGCCGTTCAAAGGCAGCGCCACCACGACGGCTGGCGCAATGTATTCATCAGCTTGTCGTTATCCGCTTTCCTTATCGCTTCGGCAACGGAATGTTCGCGTCCTCGGCCAGTCTTTACCGGCTCGAGGCCAGGGTTCGAATCCCAGTGGTGGCCGCACTATCGGAAATTTCGACAACGTAGCAACGGGGCGGTGCAGGCGTGTCGACCTTGCGAATTTCTCAGGTCTGGGGTCTCAACCGAAGCCCTTCCCTGCGTTGTCGATCTCTGCAAAGGAATGGCCATTTCCGGTCGATTCGGCCCTGACTCGGGCCACTGTCGAAGCCCAGAAGGTGCGAACATCCCAGCGCCTGAATAAACGGATCGGCTTTCCAGACCCCGACTCGTCGGACACTTCACAATGACCCCGCACCTCGAAAGGGCCTCTCAGTTCGACTATCGGCTGATCCCTGTTGAGACATGGAAGCGATGCACCAAGCTGCGCAGTTTCATGCGCGGATTCGCTAAACCCTCGACAACTTGCATGGCTCGCTGGGTGCGCCGCTTCTTGTCTTCAGCCAACTGTGCAAGTACCGTCAGATCGCTTGCTTGGGGAGGGCAAATGAGTATCAGAGGTTCCGCGAGGTTTTTTCTGGCTTCTGCATCGTTGGCGGCAGTGGGCGTGGCGCGAGTAAAGGAAGGATAACCGCCTTGTCGCTCGATGGCAGTCCCTGCTTGCGCCGTTCGCGGTTTCCCGTTGGTCATCGATCTGACCTGAGAAGTGACCTGGGTGAACCTGGCGCGACAGTTTCGGCCCTGAACCCGCCCAACCTGCTGTCCGCCGGCGCACTTTTCAGCACTTGCCCGGACCCAGGCCGGCCACCGGGTGACTTCGGGCTCAGCCCCTTTCGCATCCAGGTGGGTGAGGATCTTCTCGATGATATCGAGGGCCTCAATGCACGCAATCATCCGCACCGCCCCGCCGCAGGCCGGGCAGGTCTCGACAAGGTGAATTGATGCGAAGCATCAAGAGAGGGTGCCCTGGGGCATGTCGATACCGACCAAATCGCCTGGAGCGATTTGAAACAGCCGCAGGCTGGCCCAAAGGGCGGAGGGCAGGATGCCCGGATCAACACCCGTTTCAGGCCCTGCGTGGCGGCCAGCGGCAAACGGAGAGTCAGGAGACTGACATGAACCGAGCCATAACAACCGTTACCTGCGCTCTGTTTTGTGATTGGGTGAGCGGCGGCGTCGCAGTTGCCCGCGAGAAGCAAAAGGTCGTCTATGACGTGAATTATTGCTCCGGAAACTGAATCCTTGCGCCTTTAGGGGCCGGAGCACCCCCCGCCGATATCGAACGGGCGGGAACCCGAGAGTTGCACGGGTGGGTAACACTGTGGAGATTTGCCGCTGCGGCGCATCCGGTATCAGACCAGGCTGCCGGATTGACTTTCGGAATAATCTCCGACTGCGCTGTCGACCGAGGCGACGTCTATCGCGTGGGAAACGCCGCCATGCGAACGCGCATCTACCCTGCTTGAAATCTCTACTTGCCGGCACCAGGCTTGGTGCCGGCAAGTGTTGCTAAGCCTTCAGTCGAAGGACTTACTCCAGGAAACGAAAACCTTGGCATCGTCGTCGCCGCTCTCGTCATCGGCCTTTGAGATGGAGAAAGTGAAATCACCGAAGTCGCCGACGCTCTTGCCTATGTCGAGTTGATAGTGGGCGTACGAAGTGTCCACATCTTTACCTTCATCGGCGTCAAAATCGCCGTCCTCGTCGAAATCGAAGTAGCCGATCGTGCCGGTGACGCTCCAGGTCGGCGCGACGTCAAAGCCGGCGGAGATGTAGTAGTAGACGTCGCCACTGATGAAGGTGTCGTTGGATTTTGACCCCTCATCGACTTGGGACTGGACAATATAGTTGATTCCGCCGGTGACCGGGCCGTAGCTCAGGCTGCCATAGAGGTCGGTGAAATTGATGTCATCGCCGCCCGGATACCAATAGTAGAGAACGCCGACGTCATATCCGACGCCGGAAAATTCGTTGGCGAAACCTGCATAAAGGTCCACTTCAGCATTGGTATCGTCATCAAAATCGACGTTTGAGGCCCATGTGCCGGCGTAGAAGCCGCTGTCGTGCGCATAATCGAGGCCGCCAGAGATGGCGGCTTGGTCGTCGGTCTGGGTAACACCACGCCACACATAGTTGCTGGTTGCGCCAATGTTGGCCGAGACTTCGGCCAGCGCCGAGCCGGACAGCACGGCGGCGCCGACCGCGATTGCGATATTGTTGAATTTCATCA
>JASFVZ010000368.1:0-3505 GCA_050049565.1 Chromatiaceae bacterium
GGCGCCGGGATATCACCGTGGATGTAGGGACCACAACAGGCTTCGAAGGAGCGGCCGGAACCGCAATGACAGGGCTGCATCGGACGTGAGGTGAAGTAAAAACCGGTGCGGGGAGTTTAGCCCGACTGCGCAGCGGCTGCCGCTGCACGTGACGGCGGGAAACGCGGATACCGGCGGGCCGCAGGATGCAGCGGTGCAGCCTGCGTGCGGCGGGGCTCAGCCGCCGATCAGCATGGCCAGCACCACGGCCGTGGCTATCAGGACAACCGCCTCCGAGAACAGGTTCAAGAATGACCATCCCCGGGGGGGCGATTGCAGTTCGTTGCGTGCGTTCTGGTACTGCATGACTTCACCGTGTGGTAGAATCGAATACGTTGTATACACAACTTATATACCCTTCTGGGCCATACCGCAATGCCGAAAGAAAAAATAATCAACTTTCGAATCGACGCAGAACTCAAGAACAAGGCCAAGAAGCGGGCCGAGGCGGACGGCCGCAGTCTCTCGAACTGGATTACTCAGCTGATCGAGACCGAGATCAAAAAGGGCCGCAAGAAGGGCTGAAGAACACAGCCGTGAACACGGCGCGAATCAGAGCCCCAGCTCAGCCCAGCGTCGCTGGATGCGTTTCACAGATACCGGTTGTCGCGTCCTGAGGGCTTGCGCAAACAGCGAGACGCGCAGCTCCTCGAGCAACCAGCGGATCTCTTCGAGTCTGACATCGGTGCCGCCCAGCCGTCTGATCGCCCGGTAACGGTCCTGCCACTGGTCGCGAAGACCGCGCAACTCCGACAGGCGCGCCTGGTCGCGCCGCGCGTCCACCGGCAGCTGGTCTATCCGACGCAGCAGGGCATCGAGGTAGCGCGGGAGCTGCTCGAGCTGATCGGGCCCGGTCTCATGCAGAAACCCCTGGTGAACCAGTCCGTCCAGCTGCCCCTGCATATCTTCCACCGAAGGGCGCCAGGCCGGCTGCTGCATGACAGCCAGTGCCGAACGCGCCCGGTGGGCACGTTCCAACACGCCGGCCACCAGTTCCCCGAGTTCGAGCAAGGCCGGCCCGACACGGGCGCGCCCCGCACTGCGCGTCTGCTCGAAGGCGGCGGCATCGCGGATCGACCAGGCGTCGGCCAGAAAAGCGCGGTCGAACGCCAGTTCCAGGAGCTGCGCCGAGAGATCGACCGGGTCATCCCCGGCCTCGGCCCACGGTGGCGCGGGCACCTTGGCATAGTGCAGCTGCATCTGCTGCAGCCCCTTGATGTTCTTGCGCAGGTTCCGAACCGACTTGGCCTCGACCAGCATCAACAGACGTCGCACACCGGCCCGATGGGTCGCTTGCGCCGACGGCAGGCTGTCGAGGTCTCGTACCACGACGTGATCTCCGCGATCCACCAGCGCCGGGTAGACGCGCATGCGCAACTGCCCGGCCACCGTCTGCGTTTCAGCCGGAATGCGCCCGCAATCCCAGGCGACCATGCGCGCCGACCGGTCGCCGCCTGGCGCCGTGTTGCCCACCGCCTGGCCGCCGAACTCGCGCTGCAGCGCGGTGACATCCCGCGATACGCCGAGCGTCTTCCTTCCCTCGGCATCCAGCAGACGCACGCGTAACCGCAGGTGTTCCGGCAGGTCGTCGGTCCGCCAGGCCGTCTCAGGCACGCTGACACCAAACTGCTCCTTCAACAGCTGACCCAGCGTCTGCACCAGCGGCGTGTCGGACACCGGCAGATTCTCGAGGCAGCGCTCGACAGTGTCGGGTATCGGCACCAGCTGACGGCGCAGCTGTTTCGGTAGCGACTTGATCAGAACCGACAGCTTTTCGCGCAACAATCCCGGCACCAGGCGGTCGGCAATGCCGGGCGTGATCTGACCGATCACCGCCACCGGTACCGAGACCGTCACGCCGTCATCGGACTCACCGGGGGCGAACCGGTAGGCCAGCGGCAGCCGGCTGCCGTTCAATTCGAGGGCGTCGGGAAAGCGCTCTGGTGTGTCGTCATCCAGTCTGCCCCGGGCGATATCGTCCAGGCGCATGTGCAGGCACTTGCGCGCCGCCCGCGGCAGACCACGCAGCCAGGATTCGAGCTGGGGGACGCTGTAGATACCATCGGGGACGCGCTTGGCGTAGAACGCGAAGATGACCTCCTCGTCGACCAGGATGTCGCGCCGACGGGTCTTGGCCTCGAGTGCGCGCAGGTCGGCGATCAGGTCCCGGTTGTGGCGCCAGAACGGCGCCCGCGTGTCCATATCGCCCTCGGTGAGGCCATGGCGGATGAACAGCTCGCGCGCAGCCGGGGGATCGATCGGACCGTAGTTGACCCGCCGCCGCGGCACGACAGGCAGACCGTACAAGGTGACCTTCTCATCGGCCGCGACCTGGCCGCGCCGGCCCTGCCAGCGCGGTGACGAATAACTCTGCTTCACCAGGTGACCGGCCAGCGGCTCGATCCACTCCGGCTCGATTGCCGCGGCAGTGCGCGCATACAGCCGCGTGGTCTCGACCAACTCGGCCGCCATCAACCATTTCGGCTGCCGACCGAACAGTGCCGAGCCGGGGAACACGTGAAATCGCCGGTTCCGGGCACCGAGATAGTCGCGCTCCTTGCCCTGGCCGCGTAGCCCGATGTGGCTCAGCAGACCGCTGAGCAGGGCACGGTGCAGCGTCGGGTAATCCGCCGGCTCGGTGTTCTCCCGGTGACCCAGCTCGTGCATCTGCAGCCGCAGCTGGACCACCACGTCATGCCACTCGCGCACCCGCGAGGGCGCCAGGAAGTGCTGCCGGCACAGCCGCTCGAACTTGCGCCGGGTCAGGTGGCGTCGGTTGTCTTCGAGAAAACGCCAGAGATTGAGCAGGCCGACGAAATCGGACCGTTCATCGGCAAACTGCGCATGGGCCTCGTCCGCCTCCTGCCGCTTGTCCGCCGGTCGATCACGTGGGTCCTGGACCGACAGTGCCGCGGCGATCACCAGCACCTCGGCAAGGCACCCCGAGCGGGCCGCGGCCAGCAACATCCGCCCCACCCTCGGATCGACCGGCAGGCGGGCCAGCAGCCGACCCAACCGCGTGACCTTGTGCTGCCGGTCCACGGCGGCCAGTTCCTCGAGCAGCTTGTAGCCGTCGCGCACCAGGCGGCTGTCGGGCGGATCGACGAACGGGAAGCGATCGACATCGCCGAAACCGAGCGTCGCCATCTGCAGGATCACCGCGGCGAGGTTGGTCCGCTGGATCTCGGGCTCGGTGAATTCCTCCCGGGCTGCAAAGTCGTCTTCGTCGTAGAGGCGTATGCATATTCCCTCGGCCACGCGGCCGCAGCGCCCCTTGCGCTGCTCGGCGCTGGCCTGCGAAACGCGTTCGACCGGCAGGCGCTGGATCTTGCTGCGGGCGCTGTAGCGGCTGATCCGGGCGAAACCGGGATCGATCACATAGCGGATACCCGGCACGGTCAGCGAGGTCTCGGCGACATTGGTCGCGAGCACGATCCGCCGCCGCCCGCTCGGTGCGAAGACCCGT
>JASFVZ010000369.1:0-3504 GCA_050049565.1 Chromatiaceae bacterium
CGGGGCGCTGATGCGTCCAGCCGTTGCGTCCCTGCTCCAGCGCGCCGGCGGTGAACATCGAGATCACGGCCGGCGTCTTGCGGCGCAACTCGGCCATCGCCTGCCCGACGGTCTGGACGATCGGCCAGCCGTTGATCGCGAAGCTCTCGTAGGACAACCAGAGCGAGCGTCCGCCAAACAGGGCCAGACCCGCCGCGAGGCCGGCACAGGCATCCTCGCTGAGCGGCTCATAGACCTGGCCGTCGGGCGACTGGTTGTACAGCCCGTCTTCAGTCGGGTGGCGGATCTTCAGCGCCTCGTTGATCGCCTTCATGTTCGAGGCCTCGTTGCCGTCGGCGTTGCTGACGACGAACAGCGGATCACGACGGCCGAGTTCGGCAACCATCTGGGCCATGGCGCTCGATGGCACGGCCTTGACGCCGGGCGTGAAGG
This sequence comes from Chromatiaceae bacterium, assembly GCA_050049565.1. Taxonomy (GTDB): domain Bacteria; phylum Pseudomonadota; class Gammaproteobacteria; order Chromatiales; family Chromatiaceae; genus Thiosocius. Next base: position 433 of record JASFVZ010000369.1, read on the forward strand.
CCTCGGTCGGCAGGGTGCCGATATCCGGCAGCGGGCGCTCGAACTCGGTCACGACGGTACGGCCTGCCGGACCGCCGCCGGCACGTGACATGTTCTCGCGCACCAGGCCCCAAGCCGACGGCGAAAGGGCGCCGCGCTTCAACGCCGCGGCGATATTGTCCTTGCTCGGGTCGTCACCCGGGTACAGATTGTGCGACTTGGCGCCGTGCGCATGCACGCCGGCGCCCTTGAGTTGTTTGACGATCAGCACGGTCAGCGTGCCGGACATCGCTGACTCGGCGGCACGCCGACTGCCCTCGAGCACGGCGCGGGTGAAGCGCATGCGCGCCGGATCGCTGAAGCGTGTGCTGTCGACATAGGCGCCGTCCTGGCCGCTGTCGTCATAGTCCTTCGCATCGACCAGTACGACCTCCTGGAAGCCGTGCGCCGCCCAGTAGGCGGTCATCTGGGCGTTGTCCATCAGAGAGACCATCGAATGGTGTTCCTGGCTGAAGCCGTTCCAGACCAGCACCGGCAGGAAATTGGTCACCTCCGGGTAGCTGGTATGGAAGTGTTTGATCGAAGAGAGGATGTACGGCTCGCCGAGCCCGCCGTCACCGATCGTGCAGGGGAACAGCTTGTCACGGTTCAGATAGGCACCCGCCATCGCGAAGTGCTGGCCCTGGCCGAGCGGTCCGGCCGGCGCGAGCAACCCCGGGATCGCGCCGGACAGGTGGCCGAGCAGACCGTCGCGCTCGCGGAAGCGGGCCTGCAGATCATGCATCGACGAGATCCCCATGGCCTCGAGCGAGCCGTCGAGGAACATCGCGCTGTAAAAGCCCGGGGCGTGGTGGCCGACCTCGGTCACAATGTTGGTGTGACCCAGCATCGTCAGTGCGGCAAAGGCATCGGCACTGCTGGCAAAACCGCCCGGGTGGCCGGACTGTTTCGAGGCGCACAGCTGCAGGGTCGTGTAGCGCAGCGCATCGGCGACCAGCCGCGTCTGGAACACGGCCGCGTCATCGATCTCGCCGATCGCCGTCTGGCCGTCTTCGATGACCGGGGTACGCGCGAGGGCATCGTGCCTTACCGGCTGGTCACCGAAATGCAGCATGCCTTCGCAAAAGGCCGGATGGGAGGCGGTGGGGCTCGGGATTGCGCTGCTCATGTTGGATTCTCCATGGTGGTGTCTTGGGTATGACGACTGGCGCCAGTGCGATGGACCTAAACTAGCCACCCAAACAATTTTCCGCAATGCAGTCACGTTTCCGCATTGTGGAATAACGGTACGTGCCAGCGCAACAACGGTTAAGTCTTTGGTGCGATTGGGGTTTTCATATGCCCCCACACCCGCTGATTTTTTTCCGTATCACGGAAAACCAGTTGACGCTATGCTATCTGCTGAAAAAACCAGCGGTCTAGCCCGCAGGCACGGCCAACCAGTCCCACCATATGAAAAATGACTGATTCCATTGCTCAAGACGGGAATTCCGCTGGCGGCGACGCCCCGCCGAAGAAGCGGTCGGGCATACAGGTGATCGACCGGGCGGCGGCGCTGCTCGAAGCCATCGCCCGCTATCCCGAGCCGGTCAGCCTGAAGGTCTTATGTGCCGAGACCGGCCTACACGCCTCCACGGCCCATCGCATTCTGGCGTCGTTGATCGAGAACCGCTTCGTCGAACGGGATATCGCCGGCCGCTACCGGCTCGGCGTCCGACTTCTGCAACTCGGTGTTCGTCTGCACAGCAGCGTCGATCTGCGGGCGGTGGCACTGCCGGTCATGGAGGAGCTGCGTGACCAGCTTGGAGAATCGGTCAATCTGACGCTGCGCGAGGGTGATGTCGTGGTCTACATCGAGAAGGCCACGCCGAACCGGATGATGCACGTCCAGCAGGTCATCGGCAGCCGCGCGCCGCTGCATGTCACCGCGGTAGGCAAGATGATGCTCGGCGTTGGCGGCGAGGGCGCCATCCGTGATTACGCGCAGCGCACCAACCTGCCGGCCTATACGCGCAACACCCTGTCATCCCTGCCGCGCCTGATCGAAGACTGCCTGGCCTCGGTCGATCGGGGCTATGCGCTGGACAATGAGGAGGCGGAGATCGACGTCGGCTGTATCGGCGTGCTGATCTACGGCAGCAACGGGAGCATCGCGGGCGGCCTGTCGGTCTCTGCACCGATCGAGCGCCGCCGCGTTTCCTGGATCGAAGACGTGGTGCAGGCCGGCCGCCGCATCTCGGCACAGCTCGGCTTTCATGGATCCTAGCGTGACAAGCTTGAACTTCTGCAACGCTTAGCCGGCCGGCCGGCCGCTCTCTATACTTGTCAGCAGCGGCACCGAGAGCCGCAAAGTCTCCGGGGGAAGGCATGACACCGATTACCTACCAGGTCGTGGGCGAAGAGGAATACGCGCTAAAGATCGTCATCGACGAGGATGGCGACTATGTCGTCCACAGCGGCACCTACGCGACCCAGCCACCACGCAACGGCACCCTGGACGCCGCGCAGCGGGCGGGCATTCTGGAAGCCGTGCTGGCACTGGGGACGCCACGCGAGCACCCAATGCCGACCGAGGGCCACGCCTTTGAGGCACGGCTCAGTGTCGGCGCACCCGGCCAGGAATCGACCTACGTGTTCTGGGAAGGGGCGCTCGAGAAAGACCCTCAGCTCAACGATCTGATCCGCCAGCTCGAGCAGCTCTAGCCCGGATATCTCGCCATCGCAGGTTGCCGGGCGCGGCTGCGCTTCAGGCGCTGCGCGCCAGCGCCTGCTCGGCGTCCTTCTCGGGCCCGTAGTTTTCGAGTAACACCTTCAACGCGAGCTCCTTGTTCGGGAAAAAGCGATCGCGCCCCAACTCCTCCACCAGTCCGGTCCGCTCGAATATCGAGCGCACCTGGTGTTTCAGACCGCTGAAGTAGAGTTCGACGCCCCGGCCGCGCAACTGCTTGGCGACCTCGCGCACCCGCTCGTCGCCCGACGCATCGATCTCGTTGATGCCGCTTCCAACCACGAGGATCGCCTGCGCGTCGGGAAAATCGCCGACCGCCTCGATCACGATGTCTTCGAAGTAGGCGACGGTTGAAAAGGTCAGGG
>JASFVZ010000370.1:0-3500 GCA_050049565.1 Chromatiaceae bacterium
GGGCGTGATGCTGGTCTCCGATCTGCATCGGGCGATCGGCGAATCACTGTTCGAAGTGCCCGAGTTCGCAACCTGGGCCAATGCGATCGCCGACGTCATGCTCTACGAATAACCTGGCAGACGACGCCTATGGACATCGACGCGATCGAAACCAAGCTGACCGCAGCACGGGCCAAGCTGATCCTCGACAAGCCCTTTCTCGGCGCCCTGGTGCTGCGCCTGCCACTCGCCCCCGCGCCCGACTGGTGCCAGACCACGGCCACCGACGCGCGTAAGTTTTACTACAACCCTGAATACATCGACTCGCTATCGATGTCCCAGACCCAGTTCATGCTGGCGCACGAGGCGCTGCACTGTGCGCTCTCCCATTTCGCCAGGCGTCAGCATCGCGTGCAGCATCGCTGGGACCTGGCCTGCGACTACGCGATCAACCCGCTGCTGTTGGACGACGGCCTGACGCCGCCACCGAACTGCAACGTGATGCCCGACTACCTCGGAATGACGGCGGAAGAGATCTATCCGCTGATCGACGACAACGACGACACCGAGACCATCGATCAGCACCTGTTCGACGACGACAACTCGAGCGGCGGCGGCCAGCAGGGCGACGCCTCGGAAAAGCCGCAGAACAGGCAACAGGACGGGGCCGGTGGAGGTGCCGACAGCCAGCAGGACGACCAGCGAAACGGCGCCGGCTCGCCTGCGCAACCTGACCGCGCCGACGACGGCGTTGGCCAGGGCCAACAAACGGCTGAGCAGGCCCAGCCGAACGACGGTCAATCCGATCGCGACGGCGAACCCCAGGGCAGCAATGCGCACAGGCCGCCGCCCTTGAGCAACGATGAGCGGCAGACGCTCGAGGTCCAGTGGCAGCAGCGTCTCGCCGGTGCCGCGCAACAGGCCATCCAGGCCGGCAAGATGGGCGGCAACATGGCCCGTCTGGTCGACCATCTGCTGCAGCCCCGCCTGCCCTGGCGGATGCTGCTGGCCCGCTATATGACCGCACTGGCCCGGGACGACTTCAGCTACATGCGTCCGTCGCGGCGCGAAGGCGACGCCATCCTGCCGTCACTCAAGAGCGCGCAGATCGAGATCGTCGTCGCCCTCGACACCAGCGGCTCGATCCGGGCCAACGAGGTCGACGAGTTCATTTCCGAGGTATCGGCACTGAAAGGGCAGATGCGTGCGCGGGTAACGCTGCTGGCCTGTGACAGCGCGGTCGATGAAGACGCCCCCTGGGTGTTCGAACCCTGGGAAGAATTTTCCTGTCCGGCCAGCCTGGAGGGCGGCGGCGGCACGGATTTTCGCCCGGTGTTCGAATGGCTCGAGCGCCATGGCCAGCGCCCCGACCTGGTCGTTTACTTCACCGACGCCAAGGGCCGGTTCCCCGAGAGCGAACCGAACTATCCGGTCATCTGGTTGGTCAAGGGAAGAGATACCGTACCCTGGGGCCAACGCATCCAGCTCAACTGAACTCGAGGCCACCGGCGTCTAATTATGAGATTTCTGCGGCGCCTCTTGATCGGCCTTCCGCTGGCGGTCCTGGCCTCGGCCAGTCCGCCAACCCTTGCGCTCGACATGCAGCTGCCCGATCTGGGCAACTCGGCCGGCAGTCTGATGACGCCCAAGCGCGAACAGGAGATTGGCAAGGCCTTCATGCGCAGCGTGCGCCGCACCCAGGACGTCGTGGCCGATCCGCTGCTGGCCGACTATATCCAGTCACTCGGCAACCGACTGGTACGCGAGAGCGGGTCGAGCGGCCGATCCTTCACCTTCTTTATGATCGACTCGCCGCAGGTCAACGCGTTCGCCGGTCCGGGCGGCCATATCGGGGTCAACACCGGGTTGCTTCTGACCACCGAAACAGAGAGCGAACTGGCGGCGGTGGTGGCCCACGAAATCGCCCACGTGACCCAGCAACACCTGCTGCGCACCTGGGAATCCGCCAGCCAGATGAGCGTGCCACAGGCCGCGATCTTGTTGGCTGCCACGGTCCTCGGTGCGACTGTCGGCGGCGATGCCGGCGCGGCTGCCGCGATGGGCGCGCAGGCCGCGATGATCCAGCAACGCATCAACTTCACGCGGGCGAACGAGAAGGAGGCCGACCGGGTAGGTATCGAAATCCTGTCATCGAGCGGCTTCGAGCCGCGCGCGATGCCGAGTTTCTTTGCCAGGATGAGCAAGGCCACCCGTGTCTATTCCAGTGCCGCTCCCGAGTACCTGAGGACACACCCGGTCACGACGGACCGCACCGCCGACTCGCTGGGCCGGGCCGAACAGTTCCCTTATCGCCAGGCACCCGACAGCCTGAGTTATCACCTGGCCCGGGCCAATCTGATGCAGCAGCGGATCCCCGACCCGAACCAGGCGGCCAGAGAGCTGACCCTGATGCTCGAGGACGGTCGCTATCGCAACGAGGCCGCGACACGCTACGGCATCGCCCTGGCAAAGCTGCGGGCCAAACAATTCGGTGATGCCGCGGCGATGCTGGACGGCCTGCTCAGCTCGGACCCGGACGTCGTCGAATTCGTCGTGACCCGGGCGGAAGTGGACCGGCAACAGGGGAACTATGACGCCGCGCTGGAACGCCTGCGTCGATCGCTGGCGACCCGTCCGGGAAGCATGGCGGTCAACCTCGCGTATGCCGAGACGGCGCTCGATGCCAACCAGCCCGACGCCGCAATGCAGTCGTTGCAGCGCTTCGTGGCCTACGTCGACGACGAGCCGTGGGTGTATAAGCTGCTGTCACGGGCAGCCGGCGAATTGGGCGAACAGGCCAAGGGTCATGAATACCTTGCGCAACATTACTATCTCCTGGGTGAGACGCAGCGGGCCGCAATGCAGATCGAGATCGCTTTGAAACAGCCCGGGCTCGATTTTTTCGAGGTGTCGCGTCTCGAGTCCCGCCTGGCTGCCCTGAATAGCGAACTCGACGTGGACGATCGTCGGCCCAATCCGGCGCGATAGCCACGGATACCAATTCCCATGGTTTCAGTGCGTCTTTGTCGCACCGGGCACCATCGGATCAAGTTGCGCCAAGCGCTTAATCCTTTATGCTAGGTGACCTGTCAATTGACGGGACGGCTTCGGCAGGAAGGATAAACGCGGCGCACGAACGTCGCGGACCTCGCCGCAGACCGATGCACTTTGAATAAGGCTCGCTCGACGTGACCGTCGGCAGGATACGCCCATCGCGACAGCGCCCAAAGGCGCCCGGTCGCTCAGGCTTAAACCTGTCTTCGGTGGTGCGATCCCGACCAAGTGCAGGCGCCGCGTAATGCCGAAGGTTGCTTTGCCGACCGGTTCGGACCCAGGCGCTCAAGGGGTTATAGTTGCGAACCAAACGCGTCGGCTCAGGTCATTAACCCACGTTTAACGGGAAATACCTGACAGTCTGTCGCTTCGCCATCGCTGACGCGACGGCATGAGGAATACTGGAAGCGCCGCGCGGGGACGCGACCCGTTGACGAACCACCGTTGCACTGAAGAAAGAGTCTAGT
>JASFVZ010000068.1:0-8124 GCA_050049565.1 Chromatiaceae bacterium
AATCGCTGGCGCCGTGGCCCTGCTGGCCGTGTATCGCCTGGCGAAGCGCTGAATCTGCGCAACCCGTCACATCAACCTTTCGCGAGCTCAGCCGCTACATCGACTGCACCGGAATAAACTACGCTAGGAATTAAATGTCTGAAGACGCACGTCAGCTGACCCCGCAATCCCTCGCCGCCAGCGCGGCGGGCTTTGCGACCCTGCCCGACGTGTACGCGCGTATCCGCAGTACCCTGGACGATCCCGGGTCGACCCACGCTGACGTCGCCGACGTCATCGGCACCGACCCGGCACTCGCGGCACGCGTCCTGAAGATCGCCAACAGTGCTTTCTACGGTCGTCCGGGTACCATCGCGCGGATCCCCCAGGCGGTCGGCCTGCTCGGCACCCAACAGGTGCACGACCTGGTGCTTGCGACCGTGGTCATCGCCGGCTCGAAACAGCTGCTGGGAGACAAATCCGCGCTGCGCAAATTCTGGCGGCTGAGCGTTACCCTGGCCGCGGCTTCCAAGCTAATCGCCGAGGACTGCGGCATCCTCGACTCGGAACGGGTCTTCGTTGCCGGGCTTATCTCGCAACTCGGCCAACTGGTCGTCGACAAGGCCCTGCCCGAGGTGTCCGATCGCCTCCGGCAGCAGGCCGAAGACACCGGTTCCGATCTGGCAGCGCTGCAGCGCGCGCAGTTTGGTTTCGACCATGCGGCGGTCGCTGCGGAACTGTTCGAGCAGTGGCAACTGCCGCCTGAGTTGATCGAACCGATTCGATGGCTCACGCAGCCGTCTCAGGCCGGTGATCGCGAACTCGAGGCGTCGATCCTGAATGTCGCGTTCACCCTCGCGGTTGGCATGGTGAACGACCAGCCACTCGACGAGGTGCTGTCGGCCTTTGATGAGCCGGCCTGGCAGGCTACCGGACTGACGCGTGAACGGCTGACGGAGCTGCGGGACGCGACGCTGGCCTTGACCGAGGACCTGGCACCGATACTGCTCGACATGGCCGCCTGACCAGACAGCGCAACGCAACCCTCAGCAGACGCCATCGTCTGGCACAGCCCGACGTCCTCAGTCATCGCGAAGCCGCGTAGCGGCGGTGGCGATCTTGGGGATACTGCTCGACTTCCCTAGCAAGGACCCCGATGTGTGACGATCCTTGCACAGTGGCACCCGGTGCCGTACCTGGGGATCAAGAAGACATTACATCGACGAGATGCCGCGTCGCGCACGATCATTCAACACGCCTGCAATCGCCGATGCCGGGCTCTCGGCCCCGTCTTCGGCATTCTCATTGGCCCACAGGATGCGACGCACACGGCTGGGATTGGTCAGCAACTCGGTCGCTTCGTTGCGCGAGACGGCGCGGCTGAGCAGAAAGCCCTGGATCTCATCGCAATCGAGGTTGCGCAGCACACTCAGCTGGCGGTCGTCCTCGACACCCTCGGCGACCACCCGCAAGCCGAGACTGTGCGCCATCGCGATGATCGCCGAGACGATCTCGGTATCGTGCGGGTGCGAGGGGAAGTCGATCAGGAAGGAACGATCGATCTTGACCACGTCGATCGCGAAACGTTTCAGGTAACCAAGCGACGAGTAGCCGGTGCCGAAATCATCGAGCGCGACCCGCACCCCGGCCGCCGTCAGTTCTGAGACGATCGAGACCGCTGTCTCCAGGTTCTCGATCAACGCCGTCTCGGTGATCTCGGTGACCAGCGCCGATGGCGGCAGGCCGGCCTCTTCCATGATTCCGATGATGCGCCCGGCCAGCGCCGGGTCGCGGAACTGCACGGCCGAGAAATTCACCGCGACGTTCAGATCGTCGTACCCGGCATCCCGCCAGCTCTTGAGCTGCTTCATCGCCGTGTGCAACACCCAGTGACCGATCTCCTCGATCAGGCCGGCATGTTCGGCGACCGAGATGAACTGATCCGGCCGAACCATGCCCATCTCCGGGTGCTTCCACCGGATCAGCGCCTCGAAGCTCGCGATCGTGCCGTTCAGCAGATCGACCGACGGCTGATACTCTAGATAGAGCTCGTTGCGCCCGATCGCCCGGTGCAGCTGGCTCTCGATGTAGAGCTGCTCCTTGGCGCGCAGGTTGATCTCTTCATTGAAGTACAGGCAGACATTGCGCCCGCCGGTTGCCTTCGCCTCGTGCGCCGCGGCGGCGGCGTTGGCCAGGAGGTTGTCCGGGTCATCGCCATCCTGCGGGTACAGGCTGACCCCGATCCTGGCGTCGAGCGATACCTCATTGCCATCCAATGCGACCGTGCCTTCCAGGGCGCCGACGATGCGCGGCGCCACCCAGGTGGTCGATGTCGGCTCGCGCATGTCGGCGAGCAGGATCACAAACTCACCGCTGCCGGTTCGCGACAGGCTGAGACCCAGGTGGTCCGCGCCCTGTGCCGATACCGTATCGGTCGATCGCAGCATCTGTTTCAGGCGCTGGATGATCATCGACTGCAGCTTCTCGGCCGCCGCTGCGCCGAGTGTGTTGCGGATCAGGCGGACGGTCTCGATGTCGACCGCGAACACCGCAAGCCCGGTGCCATTGCGCAGACCGCGCTGCAACGCCTGCTTGATCCGGTCGAGTACCACGACCCGGCTCGGTGTGTCGTCGGCATAGTCGCCGTCCGTCGTCAGCTCGCCGCCCTGCTGCAGCAACAGCTTCTCAAGCTCAACGATGCGTGCCCGCAGGCTTTCCGTGTGTTCGGCGAGCGCCGCCCGGTCGACGTTGGACGGCGACGGCGCCTTGTCTGCGGCCGACTTGCTTGCGCGCTTCGTATTCGCTTCCGGCTCACCCTCGACCTGCGATCGGCGAACCACTCGGTTGCGGCCTGACTGTTTGGCCTGGTAAAGCGCCTGATCGGCCAGCCCGACGAGTGCCCCCGGGGTCTGTCGACCCAACGGGGCCGATGCGACACCGAAACTGGCGGAGATTCGCAGGGCCGTTGTGAAGCGTGCCGTCTTTCCTTCATGCACGACCACGCGCATGCGCTCGGCGATCTCGGCCGCATCTGCCTCGTCGACACCCGGCAGGACGACACAGAATTCCTCACCACCATAGCGTCCGACCAGGTCCTCCGCCCGCGAGATGTCACTGAGTATCCGGGCGATCAACTTGATCACCTTGTCGCCGGTCGCGTGACCGAAGCGGTCGTTGACCGACTTGAAGTGGTCGATGTCGACCATGATGCAGCTCAACGGCTCGCCCTCGTCCGCCGCCTGGCGCAGCAGCGTATCCATGCCTTCGAACAGCGAGCGCCGGTTCAGGCAGTCGGTCAGCGGATCGCGGGTCGCCAGCACCTGAAGCTCGCGGTTCTGCCGGGTGATCTCGCGCTGGCTCTGTTCCAGGCGATCCAACGCGCGCTCGAGGTCACCGTTCTTGCGCTCGAGCTCGGTCAGGTCGTCGAACGTCACAACCACGCCACGGATCTCACCGTTCGGCGCATTGATCGGCGAGACATTCACCCCAAACACCAACTCGTCGTTCAACGCTTTCTGCAGGCGCAGCTGGGCACTCTCCGGGCCCTTGCCCTCCGAGAGCAGTCGCTGCCATGGAAACTGAGCATCGTCCTCTCGCTTGCCGCCCTGGGCCTGCTGCCAGTTGAGCGAAGCAAGCTCGTTGCCAATCAGCGCCGAGGCCGGTTGTCCAAGCTTGGCCTGGAACGCATCGTTTGCGAGCACAATCCGACCACGCCGATCGAGCAGCACTAGGCCCTCGGCCAGGACATCGAGCGCCGCCCGCACCCGGTCGGGTACCACCGAACTCGGATCGAGCTCTTTCAGCGCGCGCTTCAGGAACAGCGAGTAGCCGACGAAGCCGAATACCGCGACGAAAATGATCACGGTGGCGATCGAGCCGCCACGAAACAGGGTGTGCGTCAGGCTGTCGAGGGGCTCGAAACTGACCTCGAGCACGCCCCAGCGACCTTCATCGCTGTGGATCGGGACCTGGACGTGGGCCGCGGTCGAGGTATCGGCGCCGGGGTTCTCCCAATGCGTCGTATGGTCGCCAGCGACCGCCAGCAGCCGGTTGTCGGAGGCGCGCAGCCCAGCCGACAACACCGATTCATTGCGCTCTTGCAGCGCACCGATCATCTGGCGAACACTGTCGAAGTCGGCTCTGCCGACCCCTTGCGACACCTGGACCGCCAGCGCCTCGGCGATCGCCTTGCGCGCCGAGAGTTCCGCGCGCTTCGGATCCGGTGCTAGACCGAGCATGTCGCCGACCAGCAGCAGGCTGACCGTCAACAGGATCAGGCCGATCGATAGGCGCAGGATGGGTGAGATACTGAGCACTCGCGGTTAAGCGGCCAGGGGCTCGACCGCTACCCCACCCGGTCAGTGTTCAAAGAGATCTTCAACTGCTTCGTCCTCGCGCTCCTGTTCCGCGTCGTCGGCGTCATCGTGCTCCCCGTCGTCTGCCGCGAGCACCGGCATCGGGTCGAAGTTGTGCCAAGTCGGCATCGCAGCCAGGAAGCTCGCGGCCATCGAACCGGCACGCAACACCCAGCCCACGAAGCCGGCCGTCAGGCTGATGCCCACACCGGCGGCCGCCTCGGCGCTGAGCTGCGTCTTTGATTCGTCGCGTCGCACCGCCTCATCGATGTCGTCGGCCATCTAGTCCAGGTCGGTCCAGAACGCCTGGCTCAGGCCCAGCTCACCGAGCTGCGGACCTTCGTCTTCCGGCACCTCGACCCAGAAGGATTTCAGTTCCTGGAGGAAGGTCTGCGCCGCCTCACCCGGTTTATCGACTGGGAATGCGGTTTATTGAGTCGGTTCGCTCCTGGGCCGCTCGGCCAACACGTTCAACATCACCTCGACCAGATCCACAATGACGCGCGTCCCTGGCGGCATACCTACGCCGGCCTCGATCGGCGGATCGACCGGCGCTGCGACCTCGGTCGGCGACTCTTCAGCGACCGACTACGGCGGATCATCCACCGCCGGTGGCTCCTTTGGCTCCGGCTCGGGTTCGGGCTGCAGTTCCACGGCTGCCCGGACGGTTTCAACGGTTTCCGGTCCATCGATCAGCACGGTCACGGTGCGCGTGGAACCATCAGAGGCGACAAAGGTAGTCAATCGGACAGCTTCTCGCCGTTCGACAACGCCTCGACATCGGCATGGCTGCCATTCGGGATATAGGTCCAGGTGCCGCCGACCATCGTGAAGGAGGTGCCGTGTCCCGAAGCGCTGATGGTCGCGGCCACAACCTGGAAGCTGACCGGATTATCGTTGGCATCCGGATCGGTGATCGAGAGATTTCCTGTCGCGACAGCCGTGCCTTCATTCTGCACGCTTCCTGTGCTGACGCCGCTGATGACCGGGGCGTCTTCACTGCCGGTCATGTTGATCGTCACCGTCGCGCTACCACCGTCGCTGGTCGCTGCCGGAAAGGCATTGCTCACGAACCGGCCGACATCGAGCTGATCGACCGCATCGGCGGTCGTGTAACTCCAGTCGCCCGCATCAATAAGAGAAGCTACCGTAGGTCCCCGTTGTCGCCACCTGCGTCACGACCGTGCAAGCCTCGCACCACCAGGAAGAAATCGGAGCCGACGGTCTTCTAGAGTCGCACCATGGCCTTGATCCCGGCCTTCTTCAGGGTCGCGATCCTTCGGTGCGCGGCCTACGAATACTTGAACAGGCCAAGGTACATACGACGCTTGCCGGCCGGCAGACGCTGCACGAAGAAGTCATCGAGGTTCGCCGTCTCGAGGGCCTTGAATGCCTCGTCTGAAGCGGCCTTATTCGGCAACACCTGGGTCATCACCTTATATTCGGCTTAGTTCGGTTTTCCCGTGGCCTGCGTCTCGACGTCGAGACCGGCGCGACGGGCCTTCACAACATGACGCGTCGCATCGATCGCATCTTTAAAGGGGCCGGCGACTCGACACACCGGGCTGTCATCGGCGCTTGGTTCAACGGGACTCTCCCCCGGTTGCATGGCTACCGACGGCTGCCGCGCCAGCTTCGTCCCTCTTGACTGCCGGTGCCGCACAAAAGACCTCCGGTGTTTGCTCCCGCGTCTTTGCAACCATGGCAATGACGGCGTCGTTGTTCTCCGGCTCGACAGGGTGCGTCACCATCCCCGGCTGTTCAGTTTTCTCAGGCGCTGCGGCGTGGGCCTCCGTCGGCTCGCTTGGCGCCGTTCTTACCACTTCGACCGGTACATGCTGCGCGGCGACGATGGCGTCAGTCGCGACACTCTCGTCCTATTTCAGCGGCTCGAACCCGGTTTTTTCAGGTGGAGTGCTTTGCGCGACACGCTGTGGCCCATCGACCAACGCCATCTGGCACCGTAGCCCGGCCGGGATCCGGTAGTCCGGGTTAGGCAAGGCCAGGCGCACGCCGTAGGTGCCACTGGCGACGTCCGCAACCTTGTCGACCCGCACGACTTCGGCCTGCCACCGCTGGCCGTCGACCACGTCGGTCCAGACCCTGGCCGTCATCCCGGGATTCACCTTGCCCAGATGATCGACTGGAACGATTACCTCGACGTGCAGGGGATCGAGCTGCGCGACCCGAACGACCGGCTGGTCCTCGACATACTCGCCGACCACCTTGAAGCGCTCCATCACGACGCCGGTAATCGGGCTGTGTATGGTCCGACGCTTGAGGATCTCCTCGGCGCGGACCAACTCGAGCTTGGCGATCGATTGGTTGTCCTGGGCCTGGCGCAGCTGAATCCAGGCAAGTCTCGCCTCGGTCTCGCGTTCATCGAGATCGTTTTTGGAGACCACTTTGCGCTTGAACAGGTCCTTGGTGCGATCGCGCAGGCGATCGCCATAGGCCGCATTGGTGCGTCGCAGATCGACCTCGGCAGTTGAGTCTGCGCGCGTCCGGGCCAAATCGACTGAGGCCGTCTGGACGCCGGAATCGAGCTCGGCGATGACGTCACCGGCTTCGACGAAATCGCTGCGATCCACGTACACCTGGCCCAGGATGCCGGGAGCGCTGCTGCCGAGGTCGGCCACGACACTGGGATTGATCACGCAATCCAGGGGGCCGATGCCGCCGTCCGGCTCCTCCGCAGATCCGATCGAGTGGAAAACGCAAACGGCCGCCGACAGAAGAAGGCTGAACGTTTGGCGGATTAACCGGAAATCTCGCACGACGGCAGAAAACCTGCAGCTTTCGCTGACTGTCTATTATCGGAATAGCTAGCGGACCCGCCGGGGAATTCTTGAACTTGGATCAGGCCCGTGCGGGTGACGGGCATGCGCCTTTGCGAGGAGCGCAGCGACAAAGCAGTTTCGACGAGGCAGCCACGGTGCTGCGCATCTCGCTTAGACGGGGCCGGGGTGGCCATGGCGGCTACCCCTGCCTCGCGATAGCCTTCGCATTGCCCGTCGTCACGACAAAGTTGTCGGGAACAACTTTGAACTGCGGCGCCGGCCCGACGGGTGCAAGGCAGGAAGCCCGGAATAACGAAGCGAAGTGATCTGGCTGAGACAGCCACGGTGTGACGAATCATGCACCGGAGTGCGCGGGGCCCTGCACAACGTACCGTGCCTTGCGGCTCGATTCACAATGATCATTGCGCCCGAAGGGACGTGCCACGGGATCTGCGCGGGGATAGTATTTCCGGTTAAAGCCGGCCGCGGCGGATAGCATGCTATCCGTGCTAAGATGTTAGCGTGATCGAGTCGTTTCTCAATCGGGCGGCAGAAGACATCTTCAACGGCGTCAACTCGCGAGCCGCGCGAAAATCCTGCCCCCGGCAACTTTGGGGGATCGCAAGGCGAAAGCTCGATCAGCTGGACTCCGCGCAATCACTCGAAGACTTGAGGGTGCCGCCAGGAAACCGGCCCGAAGCCCTCACTGACGATCGAACAGGGCAGTACAGCATTCGGATCAATGAACAGTTGAGGATCTGCTTCGTTTGGGACGACAAGGGTCCAAGCGATGTCGAGATCACCGACTATCACTAGAGGTACCGGGTATGGTGCGGATTCCAACAAACAGACCTCCAACCCACCCCGGCGAGATGCTGCGGGAGGAGTTCCTTGCGCCGATGGGAATAAGCCAACGCGATTTGGCAGACGCTATTCATGTCCCGTACCAACGGGTCAATGAACTCGTCAATCAGAAGCGCGGCATAACACCAAGTACCGCGCTCAGGTTG
>JASFVZ010000371.1:0-3493 GCA_050049565.1 Chromatiaceae bacterium
CTATCGGCGCTTATGCAAGCAGATACCGACCGTCAACGAACGATGGGTGGATTCCCATCAAACCGTCTCGTCGGCCGGGTAATGCACTGCAGCAGCGCGGTCTTGATAGAATTCACGGTCAACGTCGCTAAGACACAGACCAACCAGTGCACGGGAGTTAGGCATGGCCTGGAATGAACCGGGTGGCGGAAACCGCGACCCTTGGAGCAACAAGGGCGGAGACCAAGGGCCTCCGGACCTTGACGAAGTCGTTCGCAAGCTGCAGGAAAAAATGGGCGGCTTGTTTGGCGGCAAGCGGCGTGGTGGCGGCGGCGAAAACGGTGGGACCGGCGGCGGTCCAAGCGGTGCCAGCAAGAAAGGCATCGCGATCATCGCCGGTATCGTCGTCGCGGCGGTTCTCGTCATCGAGGCGTTTTACATCATCCAGCCGGCAGAACGTGGCGTGATCAAGCGTTTCGGCGCCTATCACAGCATCACGGCGCCGGGTCCCCATCTGAAGCTGCCGTTCATTGACACGGTCGATGTCGTCAACGTCGACCAGGTGAACAAGTTCCAACACCGGGCACAGATGCTGACCAAGGACGAGAACCTCGCCGATGTCACGCTCGAGGTCCAGTTCCGAATCCAGGACCCGGCCGATTTCCTGTTCCAGGATGCCGACCCGGCCGGGACGATCAAGAAGTCCATGGAATCGAGTCTGCGCGAGGTCATCGGTAAGAGCCGACTGGACGACATCATCACCGAAAACCGAAGCGCGATCGCGTTCGCGGTGCAGCAGGGGACGCAGCAGCTGCTCGAGCTCTACCGGACCGGTCTGGTCGTCACCAATGTCAACATCCAACGGGCCGACGTCCCTGAGGCGGTGTCGGAGGCCTTCGCCGACGCAATTCGCGCCCGCGAGGACAAGGAGCGCTTGCGCAACCAGGCACAGACCTACGCCAATGACGTGGTGCCCAGGGCGCGCGGTGAAGGTGCGCGACTGGTCGAAGATGCCAAGGGTTACCGGGCACGGGTGATCGCCGAGGCCGAGGGTGAATCGGCACGTTTTCTCTCGCTACTGAAGGAATATCAAAAGGCGCCGAAAGTGACGCGGGAGCGCCTGTATCTGGAAACCATGCAAAACGTCCTGGTCAATACCAACAAAGTGCTGTTGGACGTCAAAGAGGGCAGCAACCTGACCTACCTGCCACTCGACCGCATGATGCAGCCGGGCAGGGCGCGTGATTCCCAGCAGCCGCCCGCATCGCCACGGATCGCGATCCCACCGACCGACGTGCCGCGCTCGGCCGGGACGTTGAATACCGACAGCCGTTTTGACCGTACGAGGAGGGAGCGCTAATGGGTTCGCCTAAAATGATGCTTGCGGCCGTTATCCTGGCAGTGGCCGGCCTGGTCGGCAGCGCCTCGCTCTTCGTCGTGCAGGAACAGCAACTGGCGCTGTTGCTGCGTCTCGGTGAGATCGTCGATGCCGACTTCAAACCCGGTCTGCACTTCAAGGTCCCGATCATTCAGGACGTGATGAAGTTCGACAAGCGGATCCAGACGCTCGATGCCCCACCGGAACAGTTCCTGACCATCGAGAAGAAGTTCGTGGTCGTGAACAGCTTTGCCAAGTGGCGGATCTCGGACGTCGCGCAGTATTTCCGCTCCACGCGCGGCAACATCGATGCGACGGCCCGGCTGCTGTCGGCACGGATCAACGCGGCGCTGCGTGACGAATTCGGCAAGCGCACCGTTCAGGAGGTGGTCTCGGGCGAGCGGGCCGAGATCATGGAGACGTTGGCGAAGGAGGCCAACGACAACGCGGCCGACCTCGGTGTCGAGATCGTCGACGTGCGGATCAAGCAGATCGACTTCAACGAGAACATCAGCGAAAACATCTTTGAGCGGATGCGCACCGAACGCCAGCGGGTCGCCGCCGAGTTGCGGGCGCAGGGGGCGGAAGAGGCCGAGAAGATCCAGGCCGACGCGGATCGCCAGCGTATCGAGATCGTCGCAGACGCCTATCGGCAGGCCGAGACCCTGCGCGGCGAAGGCGACGCGCAGGCAGCCGAGATCTATGCCACTGCGTTCGAACAGGATGCGGACTTCTACACGTTTTGGCGCAGCCTTACCGCCTACCGGGACGTCTTCGGCGACGGCGGCAGCATGATGGTGCTCGACCCCGACTCGGAGTTTTTCCGGTACTTCGGGACCAAAGAGAGCAGATAACCGCCCGATCAAGGTCCGGGGCCCATGGCCCCGGGGCCTTCCCGCGATGCGCCATTGGTCGTCCAGGTCCATGGACAACAATCACTCGATCTGACACACTTTCGTCGCGTTCGGTGATACCGCAGTCCGGTAACGCCGATCGATCCGAGCACAGCCGGGTTGCACCCGGCTTTTTTGTGGATGGGGCAATGTGGCAGGAGCTGTTGACCGCGCTGGCCTTGCTGCTGGTGATCGAGGGCCTGCTGCCGTTCGCCAGCCCCCGGAACTTTCGCGACATGCTCCGACTGGCAAGCCAAATGGACGACAAGGCGCTGCGCTACAGCGGGTTGTTTTCGATGGTCGCCGGCCTCCTGATGCTCTACCTGGTGCGCTGAGCCCGTGAACCCGAACACGACCTGGTTACTCCCTGAGGGCATCGACGAGCTGTTGCCGGCGCAGGCGCGGGCCCTCGAAGGTCTGCGTCGCGATCTGCTCGATACCTATGCGACCTGGGGCTACCAGCTTGTCATCACGCCGTTCATCGAGTTCCTCGATGCGCTGCTGACCGGTACCGGTCGGGATCTTGAGCTGCAGACCTTCAAGCTGACCGACCAGGCCAGCGGGCGCCTGCTCGGCGTGCGCGCCGACATCACACCGCAGGCAGCGAGGATCGATGCACATCGGCTGCGGCATGACGCGCCGACGCGGCTTTGCTACATCGGCAGCGTGCTCCGGACCCGCGGCGACGGGCTTTCCGGTTCCCGCAGCCCGCTGCAGATCGGCGCCGAGTTGTATGGCCACGCCGGCGTGGCCAGTGATGTCGAGATCGTCTGCCTGACGCTCGAGACCCTGCGTATCGCCGGACTCACGAACGTCTACCTGGATCTCGGACACGTCGGTATCTTCCGTGCGCTGGCGCGCGCCGCCGGGCTCGACGCAGGCACTGAGGCGGAGTTGTTCGAGGCGCTGCAGCGCAAGGCCAGCGCCGAGATCGCGGACCTGGTGTCGCGCTACGGGGTCGCCGCACCGCTGAATGAGATGCTGTGCGTGCTCGCCGAACTGAACGGTGGCGAGGAGGTGCTGCCGCGTGCGCGCAAGCTGTTGGCCGCCGCGCCTCCCGCGGTCGCCGACGCGATCGACTATGTCGAGGCCGTGGCCGAGGCCCTGCGCCGGCGTCTACCCGGGCTGCCGGTGCACTTCGATCTTGCCGAACTGCGCGCGTACCACTACCAGTCGGGGGTCGTGTTCGCCGCTTTCGTACCCGGCGAGGGTCAGGAGGTCGCGCGCGGCGGACGTTACGACG
>JASFVZ010000372.1:0-3484 GCA_050049565.1 Chromatiaceae bacterium
GCACGCGCGCATCGACCTGCTGCTCCGGCACACCGCGATTGCGCAGCGGGAAGGCCAGGTTGTCGTAAACGGTCATGGTGTCGTACACGACGGGAAACTGGAAAACCTGGGCGATCTGGCGTTCTTCGGGCGACTTCTCGTTGACCCGCTCGCCGTCGAACAGAATATTGCCTTCGGAAGGCGTCAGCAGTCCCGAGATTATATTGAGCAGCGTCGTCTTGCCGCAGCCCGACGGTCCGAGCAGTGCATAGGCACCGCCATCGTCCCAGACCAGATCGACCTGCTTGAGTGCATAGTCGGCATCGTCTTGCGGGTGGGGCAGGTAGCTGTGACGCAGTTGCTCGAGATCGATTCTTGCCATGATCCGTTCCCTAGCCGCCCAGCGCGGCGACCAGCTCGCCCTCGGTCGAGAACAGCATCGAGTGGTCGATGTCGATGTGGAAACGTGCGGTCTGGCCGACGTCAAAGGCGTGCACACCGTGCGCCAGAGAGACCCAGGGGTGGCCGTGCAGGTCGAAATGCACCGTCGACTCCGAACCGGAGATCTCGGCGACCAGCACCTTGCCTTCGACGACGGCACCGTCTTTGCCTTCATGGGCAGGACGAACATGGTGAGGTCGAACACCGAATTCGTACGGGCCGTCGCGCAACGCCAGATAGGCGCCCTGCGCGGCCCAGCCAGTGCCGTCGGCGAGACCAAAACGGTCGCCGCTCTTGGTCACCGCGATCGTGTTGATTGGCGGGTCGGAGAACACGCTGGCGGTGATCTTGTCGACCGGGTGACGGTAGATCTGTCCGGTGGGACCGAACTGCATGATTCGCCCTTCGTGCATCGCCGCCGTGTGCCCACCAAGCAGTAACGCCTCGGACGGCTCGGTCGTGGCATACACGACCGTGCGTTCGCGCCCGGCAAAAAGGCGCGGCAACTCTTCACGCAGTTCCTCTCTGAGCTTGTAGTCGAGATTGGCCAGCGGTTCGTCGAGCAGAACGAGATCGGAATCCTTGACCAGTGCCCTGGCCATTGCGCACCGTTGCTGTTGACCGCCGGAAAGTTCACTTGGCCGGCGTTTCAGGAACGGGTCGAGGCGCAACAGTTCAGCGACTTCGTGCACACGTTGCCTGATCGCAGCTCGACTGAGCCCCGCCAGCTTCAGCGGCGACGCGATATTGTTGAACACGTTCATGTTCGGGTAGTTGATGAACTGTTGGTACACCATCGCCACGTTGCGCTGCTGCACCGGAACGCCCGTCACGTTCTTTCCGTTGAACCACACTTCGCCGCTGCTCGGCTGCACCAGTCCAGCCATCAGGCGCATCAGCGATGTCTTGCCGGCCAGGGTCGTACCCAGCAGCACGTTGAACCCGCTCGGGGCGAGTTCGACCGTGGTCTCGTAGATGTGCGTCTGCCCATCCACACGCAGAACTGCGTTTTTCAATGCCAGGCTCATGCAGGGCTTCCCGGATCGCCGTTGCTGTCATGGTCGACCGGCCGTCGATGCGCACTGACCGCGCGGTGCCTATCCCTCGCTGGCCGAGGGGCCGATTGGAAGGAGCGGCCGGGCGCCAACCGGCGCCCGGCGGGTATCACGCTGCGCCCTTAGTTGGACCAGCGCTTGATCAGCTCTTCGTACACGATGGTCTCGCCTTGCGGCTTCTCGTTGGCGAGCTTGGCCTTCGCACCACCTTTGCCCAACCATTCGGCGGCCGGTTTTTCCTTGTTGAGGCGCGGGCCACAGCCACCGTACACCTTGGCCTTCTCGTCGGCACTCTGCATGCGGCTCATGACGCTGTCCATCTCGCCGGCCAGGCGGTCCATTGCCTGCTGCGGGGTGAACGCACCGGAGTTCACGTCGCCAATGTTCTGCCACCACAGCTGTGCCAGTTTCGGATAGTCGGGAACATTGATCCCGGTAGGTGACCACATGACCCGATCGGGAGAGCGGTAGAACTCGACAAGCCCGCCAAGCTTCGGTGCACGATCGGTAAACGACTGATGATTGATCGTCGAGTCGCGGATAAAGGTCAGTCCAACGTGCGATTTCTTCACGTCGACGGTCTTCGACACGACGAACTGGGCGTACAGCCAGGCCGCCTTGCGACGATCGACCGGGGTCGACTCGAACAATGTCCATGAGCCGGCGTCCTGGTAACCCAGTTTCTGACCTTCCTCCCAGTACGGACCGTGCGGAGAAGGTGCCATGCGCCACAGCGGATTGCCGTCACCGTCGACCGTGTTGTTGCCTTCTGACTGCGGCTTGACCATCGAAGCGGTGAACGCCGTGTACCAGAAGATCTGCTGGGCGACATTACCCTGCGACAGGGCCGGAAGCGACTGGTAGAAGTCATAGTCGGCGGCACCCGGCGGTGCGTACTTGCGCAGCCACTCGTCCCATTTGCGAATGGCATAAACGGCAGCCGGACCGTTTGCACCGCCGCCGCGTGTCACCGACGCACCGGCGGGATTGCAGGAACCGGCCTCCATGCGAATACCCCATTCATCGATCGGCACACCGTTCGGCAGACCCTTCGAACCGGCACCTGCCATCGACAGCCACGCGTCGGTCATACGCCAACCGAGGTCGGGAGCGCGCTTGCCATAGTCCATGTGACCGTAGACCCGGACGCCATCGATCTCTTTGACGTCCTCGGAGAAGAACTTCGCGATGTCCTCATAGGCGGACCAGTTCACCGGGACACCAAGCTCGTAGCCGTACGTGTCCTTGAAGCGCTTCTTCAGGTCAGGACGATCGAACCAGTCCTTGCGGAACCAGTACAGGTTGGCGAACTGCTGGTCGGGCAGCTGGTAGAGCTTGCCGTCAGGGCCGGTCGTGAACGACTTGCCGATGAAGTCGTCAACGTCGAGATTCGGATTGGTCACGTCCTTGCCATCGCCGGCCATCCAGTCACTGAGGTTGACCGCCAACTGCAGGCGCGAGTGCGTGCCGATCAGGTCAGAGTCGTTGATGTAGGCGTCGTAGAGATTGCGATTGGTCTGCATCTGGGTTTGCACGGCCTGGACGACCTCACCCTCACCGAGCAGCTGGTGATTGACCTTGATACCCGTGATCTCTTCGAACGCCTTGGTCAGCGTCTTCGACTCGTATTCGTGCGTGGGGATGGTCTCTGACAGGACATTGATCTCCATGCCCCTGAATGGTTTTGCCGCATTGGCGAACCATTCCATCTCCTTCATCTGTTCGGCCTTCGACAGCGTGGAAGGCTGAAATTCGCTGTCGACCCATTTTTTGGCCGCGGCCATATCAGCCTGAGCCGTACCAGCCAGCAATACCGATGTCGTCAACGACACTGCGGCAGCCAGCGTGCGGTATCTGCACATAGTGCGCCCTCCCTCTCTGTAGAAGTTTGTTGTTTAACAACCGCCCCGGCAATGTAAACGAAAAAAAACGAATGTCAAAACAATTGTCGCGAAGCGACGAAATCAGCAAATGAGAATCTTTTTCTTTTCCCATAAGCATCTGTTTTG
>JASFVZ010000069.1:0-8036 GCA_050049565.1 Chromatiaceae bacterium
GTGGTCGAGCAAGGCGACCGATATCGCGAGGAACTGCGGTCTGGATCGGGTCCGGCGCATCGAGCGTGGTGTGGCCTACACGGTCGAACTTGACACAGCCTGGACGGAACAGGCTGCTTCAGACGTCGCGGCGCTGTTGCACGACCGCATGACCCAGGTCGTATTTCCACAACTCGAAGCGGCGGGCGTGTTGTTCGCACATGCTGAGCCACAGCCGTTTAGACGGGTCGATGTACTGACTGGTGGTCGTGATGCGCTGTCGACGGCCAACAGCGAGTTCGGTTTGGCGTTGTCCGCCGACGAGATCGAATACCTCGCCGAGAGCTTCTCGAAGCTGCAGCGTAACCCGACCGACGTCGAGTTGATGATGTTTGCCCAGGCCAACTCCGAGCACTGCCGACACAAGATCTTCAACGCCAACTGGACGATCGACGGACAGCCCCAGGACCACTCGCTGTTCACGATGATCAGGCACACGAGCGATCGTTCACCCACCGATGTGCGCTCGGCCTACAAGGATAACGCCGCGGTCATTTCCGGAACGCACGGCTACCGTTTCTACCCGGATCCCAAGACCCGGGTCTATGGACGGCACGGCGAGCCGATTCACATCCTGATGAAGGTCGAGACCCATAATCACCCGACGGCGATCTCGCCGGATCCCGGTGCTGCCACCGGTTCGGGTGGCGAGATCCGCGACGAGGGTGCGACAGGGATTGGCGCCAAGCCCAAGGCGGGCCTGTGCGGGTTTTCGGTATCCGATCTGCGACTCCCGGATTTCGCGCAGCCCTGGGAGCAGGACTTCGGCAGACCCGGGCGTATCGTCAGCGCGCTCGACATCATGCTCGAGGGACCGATCGGCGCGGCCGCGTTCAACAATGAGTTCGGCCGGCCCAACATCCTGGGGTATTTCCGCACCTACGAGGAGCGGGTGCCGGGCGCCGCGGGCGATGAGCTGCGCGGGTATCACAAGCCGATCATGCTCGCCGGTGGGCTCGGTAACATCCGCGAAGCGCACATCGAGAAACGCGCGTTTCCAGCCGGGACGCCGTTGGTCGTACTGGGCGGGCCGGCGATGTTGATCGGGCTCGGCGGGGGCGCCGCGTCGTCGATGGCCTCCGGTCAGTCCAGCGCCGACCTCGATTTCGCTTCGGTCCAACGCGCGAACCCGGAGATGGAGCGCCGCTGTCAGGAGGTGATCGATGCCTGTTGGCAGCGCGGCGACGACAACCCGATCCTCTTTATTCACGACGTCGGTGCGGGTGGCCTGTCGAATGCCCTGCCGGAACTGGTGCACGATGCCGGCCGCGGTGGTCGTTTCGAGTTGCGCGAGGTGCCGAGTGCCGACCCCGGCATGTCGCCGATGGAGATATGGTGCAACGAGGCACAGGAACGCTATGTGCTGGCCGTCGCTCGGGATCGGCTGTCCGATTTCGAAGCCATCTGCGCCCGTGAGCGTTGTCCTCACGCCGTGGTCGGCGAGGCGACCGACGCCGAGCACCTGCGGCTCGGCGATCGACAGTTCGACGCCGACCCGATCGACATGCCGATCGGCCTGCTGTTTGGCAAGCCCCCGAAGATGCATCGCGAGGTCGCTCGCGGCGCGCCGGAGCTGTTGCCGCTGGCGCTGGAAGACGTGTCGGTGGCCGAAGCCGCCGACCGGGTGCTGCGCCTGCCGGCCGTCGCCAACAAGACCTTTTTGATCAGCATCGGTGATCGCAGCATCACGGGGCTGGTGGCGCGTGACCAGATGGTCGGGCCGTGGCAGGTCCCTGTCGCCGATGTCGCGGTGACGCTGGCCGACTACGACGGTTACCGCGGCGAGGCGATGAGTATGGGCGAGCGGACGCCGCTGGCCCTGATCGATGCCGCTGCCTCCGGTCGCATCGCCGTCGGTGAGGCGATCACGAACATCGCGGCGGCGTCGATCGAACGGATCGGCGACATCAAGCTGTCCGCCAACTGGATGGCTGCCGCCGGGCACCCCGGAGAGGATGCCCGGCTTTTCGAGACCGTCAGGGCGGTCGGCATGGAATTCTGTCCGGCACTCGGTATCGCCATCCCGGTCGGCAAGGACTCGATGTCGATGAAGACGGTCTGGGCGCAGGATGGCGAGCGTCGCGAGATGGCCGCGCCGCTGTCGCTGATCGTATCGGCGTTTGCCCCGGTGGCCGATGTGCGTCCGACGCTGACGCCGCAGCTGCGGGTGGATCGCGGAGATACCGACCTGATACTGGTCGACCTCGGCTTTGGCCGCAATCGGCTCGGTGGCAGCGCACTGGCGCAGGTCTACCGGCAACTTGGTGATCGATGCCCGGACGTCGACGACCCCGCGATGCTGCGCGCGTTTTTCGACGTCATCCAGGATCTCCAATCCGACGACCTGCTGATCGCCTACCACGACCGCTCGGACGGCGGGCTGTTTGTGACCCTGTGCGAGATGGCATTCGCCGGACGCTGCGGGTTTACCATCGATCTTGCCGGGCTCGACGGCGATGACCTGGCGGTGTTGTTCAACGAAGAGTTGGGTGCCGTACTGCAGGTCCGGCACACCGACAGTGACGACGTGCTGCTGGCCCTGGAGCGCGCCGGTTTGGGCGAGGGTTGTCAGCTGCTTGGCACGGTCGAGGAGTCCGGCGAGGTTACCATCCGACACGGCACCCGCAGCCTGTTCGAGGGACGGCGAGAACAGTTGCAGGCGACCTGGTCAGAGACCAGCTACCGGATGCAGGCGCTGCGCGATGATCCGGAATGCGCCCGCGAGGAATTCGACCGGGTGGGGCAGGTCGATCCGGGACTCAGTGCGCAGGTCACCTTTGCGGTGGATGACGATATCGCGGCGCCGCTGCTGGCCCGGGGTCGGCCGCGCGTCGCGATCCTGCGCGAGCAGGGGGTCAACGGGCAGGTCGAGATGGCCGCGTCGTTCAACAAGGCGGGCTTCGACTGTGTCGACGTGCACATGTCGGAGATCCTGAACGGCTCGACGGTGCTCGATGGTTTTCATGGTCTCGTGGCCTGCGGCGGTTTCAGCTATGGCGACGTGCTCGGTGCCGGCGAGGGCTGGGCGAAGTCGATCCTGTTCAATCCGCAGGCGCGGGACCAGTTCAGCGCTTTCTTCGCCCGCGAGGACACCTTCTCTCTGGGGGTCTGCAATGGCTGCCAGATGCTGTCGAACATCAAGACACTGATTCCGGGGGCGGAGCACTGGCCGCACTTCGTACGTAACCGCTCAGAGCAGTTCGAGGCACGCTTCGTCATGGTGGAAGTGCTTCCGAGCCGGTCGATCCTGCTGGATGGCATGGCCGGGTCACGGATCCCGATCGCGGTCGCGCATGGCGAAGGGCGCGCCGAGTTCAATGACCCGGCGCAGCTCGATGCGATCCAGCGGCAGGTTGTGTTGCGCTATATCGAGAACAACGGCGAGGTCGCAAGCCGGTATCCGGCGAACCCCAATGGCTCACCGCAGGGCATCACCGGCCTGACCAGCCAGGATGGCCGCGCGACCATAATGATGCCGCACCCGGAACGCGTCGTGCGGGCCGTTCAGAATTCCTGGCACCCCGAAGACTGGTCGGAAGACGCGCCTTGGCGCCGCCTGTTCCGAAACGCCCGCGCCTGGCTGAATTGATGACCGATCCGATCGAAGACCTGCAGAGCCGCCTGGCGCACCAGGAACTGGCCATCGAGGCCTTGAACGAGGCCGTTGCGCGGCAGGATCGACTGCTGCTCGATCTGCAGGCGGAGATCAGGTCGCTGCATGAGCGACTGCAGGCGCTCAAGCCCTCGCCGCTGGGTGAGGATCCGATGGCTGAACCCCCGCCGCCGCATTACTGATCCGCCGAAGCCCCTGCCCTGGCAGTGGCCGTGGTTCGGGGTGATTGGTTCGATAGCCGGATAACCGGCGGCGGCTGCGCGGGTGAGTCCTGAAACAAATGCGGGCCGTTCCCGGTCCCATGAGCGTCGTCCCACCCCGAGGCCAGCATGCTGATAAGCAAACCTGCCGACATCAAACCCTCCGAGATCACGCCGCCGGAGTTCTACGCGCAGCGGCGGGTGTTCCTGAAGGCGACCGCGGCGCTCGGTCTCGGATTGGCTGCGGGGGGCGGTCGAGCGGCGCTGGTCGAGCCGAGCGGTAACGGCGAGCCGATAGCGGACATCGTCGATACCGATTTCGGCGACGACCTCGAGCTGACCGCCTACGAGCACGTCACCGGCTACAACAACTTCTACGAGTTCGGGACCGGCAAGACGGACCCGGCCGAGCATGCGCATACCCTGCGTCCGCGGCCGTGGTCCGTGGTGGTCGACGGCGAGTGCGAGGCGCCCGGGCCGATCGATATCGAGGACCTGCTCAAGGTCTTTCCCCAGGAGGAACGGATCTACCGGCTGCGTTGCGTCGAGGCGTGGGCCGCGGTGATCCCGTGGGTCGGCGTTCCGCTCGGCGACGTGCTCAAGCGGTTCAGGCCGACGTCGCGCGCCAAGTACGTCGCCTTCGAGACCCTGTACGACCCGGAGCAGATGCCGGGTCAACGCCGCGCCGTGCTCGATTGGCCCTACCGTGAGGGCCTGCGCATCGACGAGGCAATGCACCCGCTGACGCTCCTGGCGACCGGGCTCTATGGCGAGCTGTTGCCGAACCAGAACGGTGCGCCACTGCGCCTGGTGGTGCCGTGGAAATACGGGTTCAAGAGCATCAAGTCGATCGTCAGGATCTCGTTCTCCGAAACCCTGCCCGAGACCACCTGGTGGAAGCTGGCACCACAGGAATACGGCTTTTATGCCAACGTGAATCCTGACGTCGATCATCCGCGCTGGAGCCAGGCCCGGCACCGGGTGCTGGGCCAGGGGCTGTTGGCCGGGAAGCAGAAGACGCTGATGTTCAACGGCTACGCGGACCAGGTGGCCGATCTCTACCGCGGGATGGACCTGGCGGAATTCTATTGATGGACAGGTCGAGTTACCCCGGCTGGGTAAGGTTCGGAGTCAAGCCGCTGGTCTTCGCGGCCTGCCTGATGCCGTTCGCGCTCCTGGCCTACAACGCCGCCTTCGGCGATCTCGGTGCCAACCCGCTGGATCGTGTCACCGACGTGACTGGCGAGTGGGCACTGCGCCTCCTGCTGATCACCCTGGCGATAACCCCGCTGCGCCGCCTGACCGGCTGGGCCCCGCTGCAGCGTTTCCGGCGGCAGCTCGGGCTGTTTGCGTTCTTCTATGCGACGCTGCACTTCGCGACCTGGTTGTGGTTGGACCAGGGACTGGCCGTCACGAACATCACTGCCGATATCGCGAAGCGGCCGTTCGTCACCGTGGGCTTTCTCGCCTGGCTGCTGCTGGTCCCGCTGGTACTGACGTCGACCCGCGGCATGATGCGGCGGCTCGGGCGGCACTGGCAGCAGTTGCATCGGGCGATCTACCTGGTTGCCGGGCTCGCGGTGCTGCATTACCTGTGGCTGGTCAAGGCCGACCTGCTGGAGCCACTCGTCTATGCCGGCGTGCTGTTGGTCCTGCTGCTGTTGCGCTGGCAGCCGGTGCGTCAGGGCCTCGCGGCCTGGCGTTGCCGCTCCGGGCAGACCCGCTCACAGCAGCTCACCTGAAGGGTCTGCGTTGCGCCGTCCGATCGGCTTCTCCATGAACAGGCTGCAACTCGCCGGGACGAATCCCTGGCGCTGGTAGAGCTGTCGGGCCACGGTGTTGTCGGTACGCACCTCGAGGGTCAGTTTGCAGCAGTTCAGTCGGTCCGCCAGCCCCGAAATCGCCGCGAACAGCGCCTTCGCCACGCCCCGACCGCGTGCCCTGGGTAGCACGGCGATGTCGTGGATGTTCAGCAGCGGCAGCGCCCTGAAGGTTGAGTAGCCGACGAAGCAGGTCGCCATGCCGACGGCACCCGAGGCGTCCCGGGCAAGCAGCACATGTGCTGCAGGATTCGATGCCAGATCGATCGGCAGGCGCGTGCGCACGGCGTCAGTCAGACCGACTCCGCCACCCATCGGATCCCTTGCATAGGCGTCGAGCAGATCCAGATAGTCATCGACGAGCTGCGGATCGGAAAAATCCACCGCTGTCACCGCGACCCGGTGGTCAGGCATGCCGACCGACCCGGTCGATCGCGAACTGGCGTGCCACGCGGCCGCTGCGCGAACCGCGCAGTCGAGCCCATCGCAGCGCGGCGAGCCGCGTTTCTTCATTATCGCAGCTGCCGGCCTCGAAGCGCCTGAGCCAGTGTTCGACGATGGCCAGGTACTCATCCTGGTCGAACGGGTAGAACGACAGCCACAGGCCGAACCGTTCGGACAGTGAGATCTTCTCCTCGATCGACTCGCCGGGATGCAGCTCGCCGTCGACGACCCGGGCGTCCTGGTTGTCCGACGTCGGTTCGGGCAGCAGGTGCCGTCGGTTGGAGCTGGCGTAGATCAGCAGGTTGTCTGCCGGTGCCGCAATCGAGCCCTCGAGCACGGCCTTCAGTGCCTTGTAGCCGGAGTCGTCCGCGTCGAACGACAGATCGTCACAGAAAAGCAGGAAGCGCTCACCGCGTTCGTCGAGCGCATCGACGATGTCTGGCAGATCAACCAGATGTGCCTTTTCGACCTCGATCAGGCGCAGGCCGCGAGCGGCGAAATGGTTGAACACGGCCTTGATCAGGGTCGACTTCCCGGTCCCGCGAGCCCCCCAGAGCAGGGCATTGTTGGCAGGTCGACCGTCCATGAACTGCCGGGTGTTGCGGACCAGCTCGTTCTTCTGTCGTTCCATGCACAGCAGGTCGTCGAGCACTACACGATGCGGCCGACGGACGGGTTGCAGTCGTGTCCCCAGGCGGTCGTGCCGCCAGCGGTAGGCATCGTGGGTCCAGTCGGTGGACGCCGTCGGTGTGCCGTCCAACAGGCGCTCCCAGCGTTGCAGCAGGCGGTCAGCGCGGGCGAAGAAGGTCTCGACATCGGTCATGGCCGGCTCGGGATATGTTCAGGGCAAACTGGACTAAAATTGATGCAGGTTAGGCTTGAAGATTTAGGAAATTCTAATATACTAGGCAGCATAACCGGGGCGCGCGGGGTGCGTGCGCCATCAACCAGTGAATGATTTCGCAAGGATTTAACCATGAAATACCTGATCGCTATCGTCGCCCTGGTCGCGTCTGCGCAGGCTACGGCCTTCTGGGGCTGGAATGACACCGGAAACTACGGCTATGGCAATGCCTACAACAACGGCTGGGTCGACGGCGCAGGTAACGGCGAGGCCGATTTCGCGTTCGATTTCGACATGAATGCCCGCATCAATTTCGACGGTGCGGGCTACGGCGATGGCCGTGGCTATGGATACGGGAACGGCCGCGGGTACGGATACAACCGCTATGCCCCCTACTATGGCGCGCCGTACGGCTACCCGCCCGTACCGCGAATGGTGCCGCCGCCGGCACCGGCTGACTGATCACGTCGGGGACACCCACTCGAACATGCGCCCGCCTGGGCGCATTTTTTTGCCTATGTCCCCGTTAAGTGTTGGTAACCCACAGCCTCCAGCAAGCAAGCCTGAGGCGTGATCGTCTCGCGATAGCGTTCCAACAGTCGGCACCACCCCAGGTATTGGTTGAGATAACGTGTCGCAACGCCGTGGAAGCGACGCATCCAGTTTTTCAAGCGGCTGTCGTAGGCGTTGACGTGCTGGATGTGGAAGGCTCCTCGTACTCGCGGCCCTCGTGCGGGCAAGATCTGATGGGCAATGCCCGTGGCTTTCGCAAACGCGCGATAAACCGCTGCGCCATCGGTACACAAAACCGCCTCCGGGTCGATCAAGGGTTTGAGTGCCTGACAAACATGGGAGGCATCGAGTTTCTCCAAAATCACATCGGCCATCGCGCCACCGCGATCTCTGACCACCAGAACCGGCGCATGATCCGGTCCGGTACCGCGGGTTCGGCCGACGCCGCCTGGTTTGCGCGGCGGCCGAGGCAGATTTCGTTGGCCCTTCAGGGACTTGAGGAAAAAGGTCTCATCCGCCTCCACGATACCGTGCACCTGTGAAGCCTGGTGCAGCGCTGGCGC
>JASFVZ010000373.1:0-3445 GCA_050049565.1 Chromatiaceae bacterium
CTCAGACGCTGGATCTTTTCCTGAACCGCCTCTTGAATAGCGCGACTACGGCTCGGAAATGCCCGTTGGGCCACCAGGCTGTCCAGCTCCGCCAATGTCTCGGCTTCCAGTGTGATCGCAACTTTTTCAGTGCTCATGACGACGTCCGCATCAAAAACGAGTATTACGATTGGTAATACCAATAGTAGTCCAACCCTCAAACCACTGCCATCCCAATCAAAAGAATCATAAAGGGTCAGTTTCGTTTGATCGGCTAACTGGCCTCGTTACATGTGCATCGATCAAACGAAACTGATAATCCTCTAGCCGCCTCCTCAAGCAGGTGGTATCCGTAAAGGTGCGAACCAACGGATCCCTGACAAGAGGAAGCGACCATGACACTGTATTGCGGAATCGACCTACACGCCAATAACAGCGTGATTTCGGTGATCGATGATCACGATAACGTGGTGTACGAGAAGCGGCATCCGAACGACCTGCCGCTGATTCGGGATGTCCTCGAGCCCTTTCGAGATGCACTGTTGGCCTGCGTGGTCGAATCGACCTACAACTGGTACTGGTTGGTCGATGGCCTGATGGATGCCGGTTTCGATGTGCGCCTGGCGCACACCGGTGCTATTCCCCAATATGTCGGGATCAAGCACGGCAACGACCAGACCGATGCCCGGCACCTGGCGCATCTGCTGCGGTTGGGCATCCTGCCCGAAGGTCATATCGAGCCCCGTGAGCAACGAGCCATTCGCGATCTGCTGCGACGGCGGTTGCTGTTTGTTCGGCAAAAGACACTGCATCATCTGAGTCTGCAAAGCCTGATTGCGCGTCATACCGGTGAGCGCCTGACCGCCAACCAGATAAAGGCACTGGACACGGAGGCCATCGCTCAGAAGCTCCCCGATCCGGTGTCGCTGGGTGGCCAGATCACCCACCTGGCCCGTGATTGGTACGAACAGGCCATCGGGCAGCTCGAGCACGAGGTCCTGAAACAACTGAAGCCCCGGCGGGAGTATCAGTTACTCAGCAGCATGCCGGGGGTCGGCAAGGTGCTGGCCTCAACGATTCTGCTGGAGACCGGCAGCATCGATCGTTTCGCCAGTCCCGGTCATTACGCCTCGTATGCGCGTTGTGTGAACTCAGAGCGAATCAGCAACGGCAAGCTCAAGGGGCGTGGCAACAAGCGCAACGGCAACAAGTACCTGGCCTGGGCCTTCATGGAGGCGGCGCACTATGCGGCGATCTGGAGCCCGGAGATCAAGCGGTTTTATCAGCGGCGGCAGGCCAAACGGCACATCCTGGTGGCGAAGAAGACGGTGGCGAACAAGTTGGCCAGGGCCTGCTACCACATGCTCAAACGTCAGGAGCCGTTCGATGTAACGCGGGCGTTTGGATGAGTTTGCCGTGGCGGCAGGCCGAAAAGGGGTTGGCGTCAAGCCCGGAACTCTGATTGCCGCCGCCACGGCACACCTTGTTCTGTAGGTAACTGAAGCGCCTCAGGCATGAGCCCTATTGAGGTTGGCACCGACAGGTAGCCCGGGTTCTGTAAAAATGAACTGGCCATGTCTGGGCACTGAGCGTTTTTCTGGCGCGGCGATGCCGCGTGGGGCTGGCAGCGGTAACGCCGAGCCTAGATCCTGATGGGTGACTGGTGCGTTTCACCGAGAAACAGCACGAATCAAAGAAAAGGCAGGCGCGCTATCGGGAGCCGACAGATTTTACTGGGGCGAGTACTCGTCAGAGACACGCTCGCCCCATTGACCGGAGGCGGCTAATGGGTGACCCCTTTGATCGTGCCAATCGCTGCCGAGTTGAGAGATCGCCACAGGCGCTTCGCGCCTTAGCGATGACGGCGGAAAGAATCAATTCTCCCTCTCGCCTGGGAGAGGCTCGGGGTGAGGGGGCAGCAGCCCCAGCACCCGCCGCAGATCGTCCCAGATCGCATGCAGCGCCGGGATCAGCAGCAACACGACGAAGGTCGACGCCACCGTCCCGAAGCTCAACGCGATCGCCATCGGCACCAGGAACAGCGCCTGCGTCGAGGTCTCGAACAGCATCGGGAACAGCCCCGCGGTCGTGGTCAGCGATGTCAGGACGATCGGCCGGAAGCGGCTGCGGGCCGCCTCGATCAGGGCATCGCCGTTGTGCGCCGAGAGCTGGTTGTAGCGCAGCGTCAGCACCAGTGCGCCGTTCACGACCAGGCCGCCGAGCGCGATCATGCCGAAGATGCTGACCGAACTCAGGTGGAAGCCCATCAGGACATGCCCGGCAATCGCGGCACCGACCGCATACGGGATGGTCAGGAGCACGATCACCGCCTTGGCATAGCTGCGGAACAGGGCGGCGGTCAGGGCGAATACCGCGAGGCCGACCCAGAGCAGGCCGTCGAGGATCGCGCCGATCGCGTCGGTGCGGTCGCGCCGCCCCCCGGCGAAGCGCCAGTCCAGGCCCGGGTAGCGCGCGGAGAGCTCCGGCAGGATCTCTTCCTCGAGTGCGCTGCGGATCCGGCGGCTGTTGCCGCCGGCCCGATCGATACTCGCGCTGACGGTCAGGGTGCGCTGGCCGTCCTCACGCGAGATCGAACTGAAGGCATTGCCCTCGTTGAACCGTGCGGCCTGCGCCAGCGGTATCTCGACGCCTTCGCTGTTGCGCACGATGAAGTCGTTGAGGTCCTGGATGGTCAGGCGCTGCTCGCGCGGCAGGCGGACCATGACCTTGAGTTCGTAACCGTCGCGCAACAGGCGGATTGCCTCGGCGCCGAAGAAGGCATGGCGCACCTGACGGCCGAGTTCGGTCTCGGTCAGGCCGAGTGAGCGCCCCGCCGCGGTCAAGCCGAAGCTGATCTGCCGCTTGCCCTCGGTGATTCCGTCGCCGACATCGACCACGCCATCGAACTGTCTGAACTGCCCGGCGAGCTCCCGTGCCGCGGTCTCGAGCGTCTCGGTCGACGGGTGCGCGAGGTTGACCCGCAGTGACTGGTTGCCGCCGGGCCCGACCAGGTACTCGAAGTTCAGCGAGTTCGCCTCGGGCAGGTCGCCGATCTCGTCGCGCCAGACGCGGGTGAATTCCTCCTGGGTGAAGGGCCGTCGGTCGTCGGGCACCAGGTAGACATTGACGTCGCCATAGCTGGGTCGCCAGCCGCCGGCGCGCAGGAACCAGCTCTCGACATGCGCCTCGCGGTCGCCGAGGCGGTCGACCGCGCGCAACGCCGCGGCCTCGATGCGGCGCACCACCGCGAGGGTCTCGTTGAGTGATGCGTCGATCGGCATGTTGAGCTCGGCATCGACCCGGTTGCCCGGGATCTCGGGCCACCAGGTCAGATCGATCCGGCCCGAGGCGTACCAGGCCATCACCAACAGCAGACTGCCGGTGAACAGCACCAGGGTGATGTAGCGTTCACGGATCGCCAGGCGCAGCAGTGACAGGTAGGGGCCGTCGCGCAGCCGGTCCAGGC
>JASFVZ010000374.1:0-3441 GCA_050049565.1 Chromatiaceae bacterium
CTGGGTCGAGGTCGTCGGGCAGATCAGCGCGCTGGCGATCGAGGCGCGCAATGAGGCGCAGGCGAACGCGCGGTCTGCCGAACAGTTTCTCACCACGCTGAATCGCCATCTCGAAGACCTGGACCGACACATGCTCGACGAGGGTCAACGCCGCGAGCGCGCGCGAGAAAGCGGCGAACGATTGAACCAGGAGATGCGCAGCGAGGTCGGCAGCCTGTCGGCCAGCGTGCGCGACAGCGTCGACCTGGCCGAGTTGCAGTCCAAGGTGCTGGCCAGCCTGGAGCGCATGCACGCGCACGTGCGCAATCACCTCGAGGACGAGAACGCGCGGCGGGCCGAGGCGGAGGCCGAGGCGCAGAAGCTGCGCGGTGAGCTGCGCAGCGTCGAGCAACAGGCCTTCGATCTCCGCCGTCAGGTCGCCCAGACCCGGGACGCGGCCTTGCGGGATCCCCTGACCGGGCTGCCGAACCGGCGTGCCTACGAGGACCGGGTGGCCCAGGAGCATGCCAGGTGGAAGCGCTTCGGCGATCCATTGGCCCTGCTGGTCTGGGATGTCGATGATTTCAAGACGATCAACGACACCTTCGGCCACAAGTCCGGTGACAAGGCGCTCGTGATGATCGGCAAGCTGCTCCGGAAGCGGTTGCGCGCGACCGATTTCATCGCCCGCTTCGGCGGCGAGGAGCTCGTGGTGCTGCTGGTCGGCGCGGCGCGCGACGATGCGGCGCGGCTGGCCGACGAGATGCGCCGGGCGGTGGAGAACGGCGGCCTGCACGCTCACGGCCAACCGGTCAGGGTCACCGTCTCAGGCGGCCTCGCGCTGTTTGCCGGGGGCGATGTCCCGGAAGCGGTCTTCGAGCGTGCCGACCAGGCGATGTACCGCGCCAAGCAGTCAGGCAAGAATCAGGTGGTCGTTGCCTAGGGCCTGTTCACACTAAGTGAGACCGGCCGGTCGCGTCTCCGAGGTAAGCGGCCCAGGCGTGGCGCCAGGGGCCTGATGTCGCATCACCGAGCGCCTGCAGCAGGGCGTCAGAGGGTGCCGCCTCGCCGGGAAACACATTCACCACCTCGACCATGACCCGTCCGCACAGACCATAGTGCCGCCAGTCGAGTTCGCACGCCGAGAAGGCCTTTGCGCAGGCGCGACATTGCCAGTTGTCGGCCGGCTTGCGCGGGATCTGGCCTGCCGCAATCCGCTGCCGGCAGTTCGGGCAGCGTGGTCTGGCCTGGCCATGCGCGGTAACCAAGATCGGCTGTGCGAGCGGTCCGTGCAGCAGCAGATGCGTGAAGGCCGGCCCGCCGTCGGCAGGTGGCTCGGTCACCAGATAGGGCGAGCAGCCGGCAAAGACGATGTGCCGGCCGAATCCCGGGCCGACCGCGAAGCGCTGCGGCGTGAGCGGTTCCCCGATCACTGCGAGCTGGCGGAGGACCGCGATGACCCGTGCGCTATCGGGGCGTTCGTCCGCCGTGCCGGGGGCCAGAAACAGGCTGTGCAGCTGCATGGGTCCATCGTGCCGGCTGCCCGGCGCCGGCCGCAAGCCCGGCGCCGGCTGTGCTCTAATCGGCCCCATGTTGCAACGTGCGTTGATCAAGCTGGTGCGCGGGTACCAATACGTCATCAGCCCGTTCCTCGGCAACAATTGCCGATACCTGCCGAGCTGTTCGGCCTACACCATCGAGGCGATGGAAAAGTGGGGGGCGTGGCGCGGGCTGTGGATGGGGATCCGACGGGTGTCCCGCTGTCACCCCTTCCACGCCGGTGGCTATGACCCGGTGCCCGAGCCGCCCGAAGATGCCCGACGCCGCTGATCGCCTGCCGGGCCTGTTCGCGGGGCCGGCGGCCTATCGCACCGGGTTCGAAGAGGGGCTCGTCCGCATGCTGGGCGAACCGGTGCTCGGGGCCTTCATCCTGGTCCTGGCCAATGCCGGTTTCGACCCCGCCCTACAGCGCCGGCTCGGCAGCGACCTGCGCCTGCGCTTTGCCGACTGGCAGGCACGGTTCGATCGCGATGACCCGCATGCGGTCGACGCGGCGCCGGATGATCGTGCGGTATTCGACGGCCTGCGCAGATGCGGGATCGATGCCCTTGGCCAGACGCGCTGGCGCCAGGTCGGCGACTGGTGGCTGCAGTTCAACCCGCTGCGCGGGTTGCGTCCGCCACGCACCAGCCATGCGCCGATCGATACGCTGCGTCGACCGTTCGATGCCGCGGCCTTTCATTTCGACAAGCCGTTTCTCCGGCCCGAGGTGTTCTGGGAGGGCGACTGGTCGGGCTATGCGCTGCGCCTGCTGCTCAACAAGTTCCCGTTCGCGACCGGCCACGCCCTGTTGGTGCCGGAGCCGGCGGCCGGCCTGCCGCAGTGGCTCGAACCGGCGTGGCACGGCTTGGTCTGGGAGTTGGCGCGGCAGGCCGGGCGATCGCTGCCCGGCATCGGTTTCGGATACAACGCCCACGGTGCGTACGCCTCGGTCAACCACCTGCATTTCCAGCAGTTCGTCGAGCCGGACCGGCTCTACCCGATCGAGTCGGCCCGTTGGCGCCACAACGGCGGTGACGAGGACTATCCGCTCGCTGTCCGGCGCATCGACGACAGGGACGAGGCCTGGGCCGCGGTGGACAGCATGCAGTCGGCCAACCTGGGGTTCAATCTGCTGTACCGTCCGGGCCGGCTTTATTTGACCCCCCGGCCCCTGCAGGGTCAGTACCGTCACAGCGCCTGGACCGGCGGCTTCGCGTGGTCGGAGATCGCTGGCGTGCTGACGGTCTCGGACGAGGCCGCGTTCGACGCGTTGGACGAGGCCGCGCTGCTCGCCGAGTACCGGCGACTGACGCGGCCTGCCCTCGACTGAGGGCAGGCCGGCCTGAGCGGATCGGATTCGGGGCCTACCCGGCCTGCTGCAGCGCGCGAATCCGGTCGTCGAGCGGCGGGTGGCTGGCGAACAGCTCCTTCAGCCCGGCGCCGCTGATTCCGAAGGCCGCCATCTCGTCGGGCAGTGGCTGCGGGTCGCTGACCGATTTCAGACGCTGCAGCGCCGAGATCATCTTCTGTCGGCTGGACAGCGAGGCACCGCCTGCGTCGGCCCGGAACTCACGCCGGCGCGAGAACCACATGACGATGATCGATGCCAGGATGCCGAGGATGAACTGGGCGGCCAAGGAGACGATCCAGAAAGCCGGGCCATGACCGCGCTCGACCTTGAACACCAGCCGGTCGACCAGGTGGCCGATGACCCGCGACAGGAATATAACGAAGGTGTTGATCACGCCCTGGATCAGGGTCAACGTCACCATATCGCCGTTGGCGACGTGGCTGACCTCGTGGGCCAGCACGGCCTCGACCTCGCCTCGGTTCATCGACTGCAGCAGACCGGTACTGACCGCGACCAGTGCGTCGTTCTTGTTCCAGCCGGTGGCGAAGGCGTTCGGCGCCCCCTCGAAG
>JASFVZ010000375.1:0-3440 GCA_050049565.1 Chromatiaceae bacterium
CCCTCCATCAATGTCATGATCTCGTCTTCGGACATGAACGACATCTCGAGATCGAGCTGGGTGAATTCCGGCTGCCGATCGGCACGCAGATCCTCGTCTCGGAAGCAGCGCACGATCTGGTAGTAGCGGTCCATGCCCGACATCATCAGCAGCTGCTTGAACAGCTGCGGCGACTGCGGCAGTGCGAAAAACTTCCCGGCGTGCACCCGGCTTGGGACGAGATAGTCTCGCGCCCCCTCGGGCGTCGCCCTGGTCAGCATCGGCGTCTCGATGTCGAGAAATCCACGATCATCCAGGTAGTTTCGCAGCGTTCGGGTCGCCTTCGCCCGGAGCATGATGCGGTCCTGCATGATCGGGCGGCGCAGATCCATGTAGCGGTAGCGCAGCCGCAACTCTTCCGAGGTGTCCTCGTCGTCGAGCAGGAACGGCGGGGTCTCGGCGCGGTTGAGTATCTCCAGCTCCAGACCGAGCACCTCGACTTCACCGGTCGGCAGGTCGGCATTGGTGGTCCCTTCGGGCCGCGCCCTGACCCGCCCCCTGACCCGCACGACGAACTCGTTGCGGACCTGTTCGGCCGTCGTGAAAACATCCGGCAGGTCGGGATCGTAGACCACCTGTACCAGTCCGCTGCGATCGCGCAGGTCGATGAAGATGACACCGCCGTGATCGCGGCGACGATTGACCCAGCCGCTGAACTCGACGGTCTGGTCTAGGTGATCGGTGCGGATGTCACCGCAATAATGGCTGCGCATCGTGGTTTTCCCGGATTTCAAACGGCGAGGCGCCCCGGCTGGCGGGGCGCCTCGATCAGCTCGTGATGACTCGATTCAGATCAATTTCACGCCGAGGAAGCGCCGGCGCTGGTGCCCTGCCCTTCACTCTTCTTGGCATCGGGTTTCTTTTCGCCGGCGCCGACGTCTGGCTTGTCGCCGACATTCTTCTTCGCGCCGTTCTTGAAGTCGGTTTCGTACCAGCCACCGCCTTTCAGGCGAAAACCGGCAGCCGAGACCTTTTTCACCAACTCCGCCGCGGTGCAGGACGGGCAGTCGGTCAAGGGCGCATCGCTGATTTTTTGCATGGCCTCGAATTCGTGGCCGCAGGCGTCGCACCGGTATTCGTAGAAGGGCATAACGGTACCTTCGGAATCAGTTCAGAAAACTGCGCGATGCTAGCACAAGGCTGAATTTTGCGAGAAGTCCGAGGGCCGTGCGCCAGTGCCTGCGGTTTGCGGACCAACCCGTTCGTAGTGCAGTCGCGGCGTCCGGTTTCGGGAACTGAAGCCCCTATGCAGATCAGATCGGCAGGGTTGCGTCGACCTCATCGGCGTCTTCCGTGGCCAGTCGGGACTCGCGCAGCCGCTCGACCAGCTGGCGCATACCGGCCAGTTCGTGTTCCGGCATGCCGAAGCGTAGAAACCGGTCCGTGACCGTCAGCAGTTCCTCGAACTGTTCCGCGCGGGCATCGAGATACAACAAAGAGCGCGCGATATCGTGCGGGTCGACGTCCGCATCACGCATCCTTGCGGCCGCGGCCAAGGCGCGGCGATAAGCCTCCTGTGATGGCGGCCTGTTACTCACTCTGCTCCAGCCGGTCGCGCAGCTGATCGCTCTGGCGCCGCAGCAGGTGGCGTATCAGGAGCTCGCGGTCCTGTTCGCGAATATGCGTGAATTCGATCCGGACAAGGTGCTCGAAGCGGCCGGCCTCTTCACCGAGCGCCTCGCTGGGCGGACTGGCGTCGACGACCGTGCCATAGATCAGCAGGCCGGTGAACGACGGGAACAGGAGCATCCTGATCTCCAGCGCATCGCCAGGTGCATAATGTTCGTCGGACCCGACACACATGCCACCGGCGCTCAGGTTGACCGGCACCGCGCGCTCCGCGACGGCATCCGATTCCTGCGCGATGAATGCCCGTCCGATGACCTCGATCTTCTGATCGATCGCCCGCAGGTAGGCCGCGAGGTCGGGATCACGGTTTTCGATACGGCGCAGCCCGACGGTCATCTGACCGGTGATCGCCGCCAGGCTCGACATCACCGTGAAATTCCCGGCGAGGTCCTGATCCAGCCGCTCCAGGCGCTCGTCCAGCTGTTCCGGCGCCAAGCGGGTCAGACCCAGCCGCACCGAATCATCGATCCGAAAGTAGTTTCGGCGGTCGTTGGCCAGGTCGGCCTGATGATTGGGATCCTTCATTTGCCTGCTCCGGGCTTTAGTTCAACGGCAATTCTTCGAGGTCGCCGAAGTCCTCGTCCGCACCCCGTTCGAGAACCAGTTCGACGCGCCGGTTCTTGGCCCGGTTCTGCGGGCTGTCGTTGTCGACCAGTGGTCGGGTATCGGAAAACCCCTGGACGACGATCCGGTCTTGCGCGATGTCCTTGTTGCGCAGCATCGAGTGCAGCACGGTGACCGCACGGGCCGAGGAGAGCTCCCAGTTGGACCGGAAACGGCCGGTGCTGATCGGGATGTTGTCGGTGTGGCCGGCGACCAGGATGCGCCCGGGCTTGGCGGCGAGGACAGCGCTGATCCGGTCCATGACTTCGTGGAACCCGGCGTCCAGTCGTGCACTGCCCGAGCCGAACGAGCCCTTCTCCTGGATCCGGATGATGATGCTGGTCTCCTTCTGTTCCAGTGCCACCAGGCCCTCCTCGATCTCCTGCTCCAGGGCCTCCTGCAGCTCGACCAGTTGTTCCTCGAGTTCCCGCTGCAGCTCCTCCTGCGCCGCCTGCAGCGCCATCTCGCGATCGATCTGCTGCTGGTGGCGTTCCTGCTCGGCATCCGATTCGCCGTCTTTCATCTGCAGGTGTTCGTTCTCGACCTCGCTGGTCTCCTGGCGGATCTCGGTGATCACGGACTGTTCGGCGACACTCGGGCTCCACTCCTGCTTGATGACGCTGACGCCCTTGACGATCTCGTTGGCCGGGATCTCACGCTGTACACCGAAGGCGTCTTTCATCGACTCGGCCATCTTCTTGAAACGCACCGCATCGACCGTCGCGAACGACAATAGCAAGACGAAGAAGCACATCAACAGCGACATCAGGTCGGCGAAGGTAGCCAACCAGGGCGGCAGGCCCTCGTCGCAAGGCGGGCAGTCTTTTGCCATGCCGTGCTACCTCAGGCCTCTTCGGCCCGTTTCTTCGGCGGCAGATAGGTGCCGAGCATCTGCTCCAGGACCTTCGGGTTCATGCCCTCCTGGATACCACTGATGGTCTCGATGATCAGCGACTTGTTGGTCCGTTCCAGTTCGCTGGCACGGCCCAGCTTGATTGCCATCGGCGTTGCAAAGGCATTGGCGATGACCGCACCGTAGAGCGTGGTCAGCAGCGCGACCGCCATCGCCGGACCGATCGAGGCCGGATCCGACATGTTGGCGAGCATCTGCACAAGTCCGACCAGGGTCCCGATCATGCCCATCGCCGGCGCCATCGTCGCCATGTTCT
>JASFVZ010000376.1:0-3438 GCA_050049565.1 Chromatiaceae bacterium
GACCTGAACCTTGTCCTCCGCGTCGACTGCGGCGACCGAGTCCTCGCAGTCCATGATCGTGGTCACGGCCGCCTCGATCTGCACGTCACGGATGCCGGCCGGATGCAGCTCCGCGACCGGATGATCCGGATCGATCACGATGTCGATATGCAGGCCGTGATTACGCAGCAGGACGTGGCTGAGACGACCGTCTGACTCGCGGTAGCCGACGAACTCCGCAGGATCGACCAGGCCGGTCCGCACACCGCTGTGCAGCGTGGCTGCGAGCCCGATGTGGTCATTGAAGTGCGCGAGCGCGTACTCGGTCACGTCAGCGTGCGAACCGTCGGTCAGCGGCACCACGTCGTCCAGAAAGGCCGCCACGTGAGCGACCACCCCGGCGCCACGCGCCTGGTTGAAAGTCAGGCCCCGGGCCAGTTTCCCGTCGTCCGGGATTACATCCGTCCCATAGTACGCGTCATAGAGACTGCCCCAACGTGCATTCGCGGCATTCAGGGCATAGCGGGCATTGTTGACCGGCACCACGAGCTGCGGCCCGGCGATCGTCGCGATCTCGTCGTCGACATTCGCCGTGCTCACCTCGAAGGACTCGCCCTCGGGCACGAGGTAACCGATGTCGGTGAGGAAACGCCGATACTCGACCAGGTCCAGCGGCTGGCCGCGGCGCGCGAGACACCAGGCGTCGATCTGCGCCTGCAGTTCATCGCGCACCGCCAACAGGTGGCGGTTGACAGGACCAAGCTCCTCGACGATCTGAGCAAACCCCTCCCAGAACCGGCCCGGCTCAACACCCGTGCCCGGCAGTGCCTGCGTCTCAATAAAGTTGTAAAGCGACTTGGCGACCTGAAGGCCACCCGCGGTCACGCGCTCTGTCATGCCTGCTGTACCTGGTAAGTGGAATTACACCAGGGAAGCGTAAGAGCGCTCAGGCGGAAATTCTCATAGGGAATCCGGCGACCTCATCATAGGCGCCGGCAATACCCTTGCCGGCCAGCCCTAACCAATCCCGGGAACCGGTCCGACTTGAATCGGAGACCGTGCGCGGCCGGGCATGCGCCCGGCCTCATCATAAGGATCGGCTAGCGCTCGCTGAGCCACTCGCCGATCTTTGGCGGGATGGTCTTCTGCGCCTTGCCACTGACATAGATCCCGATGTGTCCCCCGGGGAAAGAGAGTTCGCTGTAATCCTTGCTCCCGATGTGCTTCTTCAATGCGCGCGAGGAATCCGGCGGCACCAGGTGATCCTGCTCCGCGAATACGTTGAGCACCGGCACCTTTATGTTGCGCAGGTCGACGACGTCGTCGCCGATCTGGACCTCGCCCTTCATCAGCTTGTTGTCCTGGAAAAAGTCTTTGGCGAACTGACGGAAGGTCTCGCCGGCCTGGTCCGGGCTGTCGAAGATCCACTTCTCCATCCGCATGAAGTTCTTCAGCGCCTTCGGATCGTCCATCAGGTCGACCACGCCGAGATATTTCTGCGCCATCAGTTGATAGGGCTTGAGGTTGAGGAACGTCCAGTTGAGCATCTCCCCCGGGATGTTGCCCTGGGTATCGACCAACAGATCGACGTCGATGTTCTGTATCCAGCGACTCAGCATATTGTCCGGTGTCTTGAAGTCGACCGGCGTCACCATGGTCACCAGGTTGCGGACCTTCTCCGGATGTATCGCGGTGTAGCAGAGGCTGAAGGCCCCGCCCTGGCAGATGCCGAGCAGGTTCAGCTTGTCGACCCCGTGGCGGGCACAGACGATGTCCACGCAGCGGTCGAGGTAACCGTTGATGTAGTCGTCCATCGTCAGGTAGCGGTCGGCCGCATCCGGGTATCCCCAGTCGATCAGGTAGACATCCTGGCCGGCATCCAGCAGCCCGCGAATCGTCGAGCGGTTCTCCTGCAGGTCGGTCATATACGGCCGGTTCACCAGCGCATAAACGATCAACACCGGGACCTTGTTGGTAGGTGGCGTCTCGCCCTTGTAGCGATAGACGACGAGTTTGTCTTCCTTGTACACGGCCTCTTTCGGCGTCACCCCGGTGGGGATTTCGCCGACGTCCATCAGGTTGCTGACGCCCTTGGCGAGCTTCTCGTTGAAACCGCGCGTCTCGTTGAGGATCTCGTCCGGACGCATCTGGAATGGAATCATTTCTCTATCTCTCCCTTGGGTTTAGCTGCGCAGCTTCTTTGCCTGGCCGATCCAGTCATCCCGCAGGATACGACCCTGAGCCTTGACCGCTTCATCCAGTTGCGTGGCGAATGCCTTGTTCATCTTGGCGAGTTGGGCAAAGTTCCTGATGCCCTGCTCGTACAGCTTCTCGGCCATCTTCGGCCCGACACCCTTGATCGCCGTCAGATCGTCGTCCGGATTCGACATCGGCAGGCTGTCTTGTGCGGAAGCCGCGGTCCTGCGCGCGGTGGACCGGCCGCCGCTGCCGGAAGTGCCGGCCTGTTTCGACGACTTACGCAGCTCCTCGAGCTCGGCCCGCAGGCTTTGGATTTCATGCGCCAGGTGTCGATTGTCGCGGCGCATCTCCTGTTGCCGGTGTTGCATGGTGTCGATCTCCGAGCGGGTCGGGATGTTCATCAGCTGATACTGCTGCTCGGAAATCGTGTTCAGGTCCTTGCGGACCCGCATCAGGGCGTTGACGAGATCGCCGTAGACGACCTGGTACTCGTCGCTCATCGCGAACTCGGCGTAGGCCTCTTCGCTGGCATCGACCCACATGTCGTACAGTGCACGCAGCGATTTGATATGCTCACCGGCCTCATGCATTCCCTGAAGGCGCTTTTGCACGGCGTTCAACGAAGCCAGCGCCGTCTTGGCAAATGCCACCTTGTAGGCACGTAGCGCGTCATGATAGCCCAGCAGGTGGCGCGCCAGCTGTTGCATCCCCTCCTGCTGCTCCCGGGTGTAACCGAGCCCGGGCATCGATAACGCCCGCAGCAGCTGTTCCTGCGCCGCGCCGATGCCGGGCATCTCGATACCGCCCGGCAGATGGCCTGCGGCGACGTCCTTGAGGTAGCTCTGCGACATATTGAGCCATGGGGCCACCGAGTCGGCCAGCTGTGCCCAGGTGGTCAGGGTCGTGCCGCTGACGCCCGGCAGGTCGGGCGTCACCAGATCCATGTTGTTCTGGATCTGGGTGATCCATTGCTGTAGCGCCGCCTGCATCGACGACATCCACATCTGCATCGCGGCGTCCGGCTGGTCGGTGCCCGCCGCACCAAACGCGCCCTCGGCCATCGACATGAAACTCTTGCCCATGTCGAAGATGCGCTCCGCGACGGTCGCGACGTCGCCATGGGCCTCCGGCTTCAGCGCCGACCACCACTGCTCCATGGCACCCTGGAACGGGTTCCCGGCCCCGTTCGATTTCGCAAACGGGTTCTGCATAAAGGCCGCAAAGGGGTTCGCCGAGCCCGTCGTCTTCGCGAACGGGTTA
>JASFVZ010000377.1:0-3435 GCA_050049565.1 Chromatiaceae bacterium
AACCATAGGGCGCGTAGCCACCGTAATAGGGCGCGCTGTAGTTGTAGCCGCGTCCCCAGCCGTCGCCGGCACCATAGCCGCTGCCATAGCCGCGCATGTTCGTGTTGCCGCGCC
Source organism: Chromatiaceae bacterium (assembly GCA_050049565.1). GTDB lineage: Bacteria > Pseudomonadota > Gammaproteobacteria > Chromatiales > Chromatiaceae > Thiosocius. Next base: position 115 of record JASFVZ010000377.1, read on the forward strand.
CCGACAGGTTCATGCTGAAGTCGCCACCGCCCGAGGCGTCACCGCCGCGGTACTGCTCGGTCCCCATACCGCCGTAGGTGCCGCCGTAGCCATTGTTGCCATAGCCGCCATACCCGGGTCCCCAGCCATTCCCCATGAAGGGGCCGCCCCACCAGGCCACTGTGGTACTCGATGCGGTGATGAGCGTCGCGAGCGCCAAGGTCTTGCTGATCATGCTTGGTCTCCTGATGCGGAAGTTTGGTTGGCCGGCGAGCCCCGGAACAGCTGGGGGCTCAGGGTTCGAAAGGCAGGCCGAGAAAATCGAACAGACCGCCGGAGTCTTCGGCCCGCAGTCGCTGCATCACCTGGGCGAGCTGGCTCGCGGTGTACTGCGGGGTCTGCAGGTGATCGGCCGGTACATTGCGCTGAAACGGCGCGGACAGCGCTGTATCGGTCGTTCCCGGCTGCAGGCCGACGATCACATGCCGAAGGCGATTGCGCGACCATTCGATCGCGAAGTTCTTGATCAGCATATTGAGCGCGGCCTTGCTGGCCCGGTAGGCATGCCAGCCACCGAGACGGTTGTCACTGATGCTCCCGACGCGTGCTGAGAGAATGCCGACATGCGCGGCCCGATCGGTCGCCAGTGACGGTACCAGGTGTTTGACGAGCAGTGCCGGCCCGATCGCATTGAGCTGGTAGGAAAGCGCCAGGTTGTCGGCGCTGAGCTGCTTGTAGGTCTTCTCGGGACGCCGGCCGTCGCCGTGCAGCCAGCCCGTCGCTACAAACAACCAATCGACCGGCGTATCGTCCAGTCGACCAACCGCCTCGATGATGCTGTCCTCGTCCGTGATATCGAATCCGAGATCCAGGGTGTCGCTTGGTGAATCCGGCAGGTTGCGGATGTTGCGTGCGAGCCTGACGAGGCTGGCGTCGGGAAAGCGCTGTTCGACCTGTTCGCAAAACGCCCTGCCGATCCCGCCGGTCGCGCCGGCAACCAGAACCCGGCGGGGCACCGACGCGGCATCGAGCGGCCGATCGAGCAGCGAGCCACCCTGCTGAAAGGCCGGTGCCGTCATCGCAGGTGTCGCCCGCCGTCGAGCGGCAGGATACGTCCGGTGATGTACTGGCTGTCGAACAGGTAATCGACGGCCTTTTGCAATTCGTCCAGTCCGCCCTCGCGGCGCATCAGGCTCTTGTCGAGTGCCTTTTTCTTGTAGGCCTCGTCATCGTGATCGTTGAAGGCCAGCAGGGCCGGGGCGACGCTGTTGACCTTGACCTTCGGCGCGAGCTTCTGTGCAAATGAAAGCGTCAGGTTGTCCTGTGCCGCCTTGCTGGCGGCGTAGGCGATGTGCTTCTTGCTGCCACGGCTGCTGACATAGTCACCGACGTGAATGATGTCCGCATGCGGTCCCTGATGGGCCTGCAGGAGCGGTGCGAGAGACTGGTTGAGCTCGTACGGAATGGTCGCATGGACCCGCATCATGGTCTCGATCACCTCGTTGGCCGGCAGCTCGCCATCGTCGCCCAGCCACTGCGATGCGTTGTGCACGATGCCGCGCAGACCGCTGTGTCCGGACTTGACGGCCGCGATCAGCCGGTCGACGTCTTGCCGATCGTTGAAATCGCACTGGTGCAGCTCGGCACCGAGTGTCTCGAGTTGGTGCAGACGCTTGTATTCCGTGCGGTAGGTACCGATGACGGGCATCCCGCGCTCGAGAAAGGACCGCGCCAGGTGAAACCCGGCACGGCGACCGATCCCTGTAATAAGCGTGTAGCCCGACTTCACGGGTTGAGGAACTCGGCCCGTGTGTGAATGTTCTCGATGAAGCAGCCACCGAGGGCAGTCGTGCTGGTCTGCGAGTTGCTATCCATCACACCGCGCGATTTGACGCAGTAGTGCGTCGCATCGATGCTGACTGCGACATCGTCGGTGCCGAGCAAGGTCTGCAGTGCGACCAGGATCTGCCGTGTCAGACGCTCCTGGACCTGCGGACGCTGGCCGAAGAAGCGCACGATCCGGTTGATCTTGGACAGGCCGATGATCTTATCCTTCGGGATATAGGCGACCTTCGCGGTGCCGTCGATGGTCACGAAGTGATGCTCGCAGGTGCTGGTCAGGTCGATGTCCCGGATCTTCACCATCTCGTTGGCGTTCATCTTGTTGTCGATCAGCGACAGCTTCGGGAATTTCGTGTAGTCCAGACCGCCAAAGATCTCGCGCACGTACATCTTCGCGATCCGGTGCGGTGTCTCGGCAAGGCTGTCGTCGGAAAGATCGAGCCCGAGCGTCTGCATGACATCGGTCATCGAGGCCCTGATTCGATCGTACTTCTGATCGCTGCTCAGACCGTTCTCGATCATCGGCGTCTCGAGGCGCTGGGCGATCAGGGTGTCGCGGACCAGCGCCGCTTCGGCGCTGATCTCAGGATGCGTGGCTAAGCGGACGGCGTTCGTAGTCATGAAGATTCTCGCTCATCGTAAGGTTTTTCGAACAGTCATAGGCAAGTGTCACTGACACCGAATCGGCAAAGCGCAGGGCGTGCGGTTTGTCGATGGTGACCTCGGCGCGGATCACCGCCGGGTCTGCGCTACAGATTCCCAATACGTCGTTGACCAGCCGCTCGAGCAGCAGGAAGCGACCGGTTTCCACGTGGTGGATCACGGCCTTGGTGATCGTCTTATAGTTCAGTGCGGCCTCGACGTGATCGTCGAACGCCGCAGCATCGATCGCATGTTCGATCTCGATATTGATCACCACGTCCTGCTGCTTCTCGCGTTCTTCATCATTGAAGCCGATGAAGGTGCGCAGCCTCAGGTTCGCGATCTTGATTTTGGCAGTCGTCGGAGACATCGGGATTTCGGCTCCACAGCGGGTTAATTTGGACACAATCCAGACACCCTGCGAAAGCTAGCAGAGAAAGTCGGACAAAAGTGTCGAAAACGCCATTCGTTCAAGATGGAAATTCGCAATTCCGTTTCATTTGCCTGACAGGGCCAGATCCTTGACCACGCGGCTCTGTTTCCCTGCGAGGTGGGGTTTCAGTGGCTGCCGTTGCGCCGCGGCACCTGCCTGTCGCGGCCTGCCAGCCGATTGCCCGGACGAGGCGCGGACGTCCGTTCGGGTCTACGCAAGTCCCTGAGCAAATTGCGTATACTGCGAGCCCACGAAGAGTTCCAGACCCGTAAAGAACCGCAAGAACCATTGCTGGAGGAGTGATGTTGATGAATCTCAGGGTAGGGCTGTCGGTGGCCCTTGCGATCTCTGTCCTGGTTGCAGGACCGGCCTGGGCCTTCGAGGGCGACCCCGAAAGGGGCAGGGTAAAGGCCGACACCTGCCTT
>JASFVZ010000378.1:0-3431 GCA_050049565.1 Chromatiaceae bacterium
CAGGGGCTCGAACGGGCCGGGCATCACTCTCCTGACGTGCCTTGATGCAAGTGGCCCGTGGCCGGCGATCAGAGTGCCGAACTGCCGGTCGCCTGAACCCGGTCTCTGACACCATGTCTCCCACCTGCACCTGGAAAGCGGTGCCAGCGCTGCCGCCCAACGAGGCGGTATCAGGTCCCGCTCCGTGTCCCCGCAGTCGTTGACCGGAGACTTTGCCGATATCTCCCGCGCGGCTGCCCCGATCAGGCCGCGAATGCCAACGCGCTGAGATAACCGGCGAGCGCGCCGACGAATAGGCTGAATTCCAGGATCGAGCGAGATCTGGCGCGGCGGTCGACAAGGTTGAATGCCATGATGGCGTCGACCTTGCGGCCGTTGAAATCGCGCATGAGGTAGGGCGAGGGCCTGTGCATTGTGATGCTCCGTTGTTTCCTATTGGTTCTCCAAAGAGTAGCACGGAAAGAGAACAGAGCAAGAACAAATTTGCCGTGCAGGTGCTAGATGACTCGGCAACAAGGGATGAACCGACCGGGTATATGCGGTTAGACTAATGTTTCCAGCCTGTCGTTTCGATCGGATAGCGAGGCCGCACGTTGAACAGACGCCGGATTGAGCAAAGCGTTGAGAATCTGTGCCGCAAAGGCTGCAGGGCCGTCTGGGCCGACATCGACGCGCTCGAAGCGGGGCGGCGGCTTCCCGAGACGGCAGGTCTGTCGGCGGTCGAACGCCAAGCCGTGATCGATGAGCTCAAAGCGGTCATGGCGGTCTATGAAGGCAGCTGCGCTGCGACCTGATCAAGGTCCACGGCAGTCTCTGACCCCCCGCAGTGCTCGACTGTTGACCCACGAACCAACCCCGGTCTCAGTGAGTCCCCAGGTGGCGGTGTGAGACGCCCGAAACGACGTCGGCTCGGCGACCGCTTGCTGGCATTGGTCGTTACCGTCGGCGCATCGCCGATTCACGGCCGCGGCCTGTTCGCCGTGCGCCCGATCCGGCGCGGCGAATACATCGGTACCTTCGATGGCCCGCCGGTCGAGCGTGATGGTCGACATGTCCTTTGGATCTACCCGGAGGATGGTGGCGAACCGGTCGGTCGGCAGGGTTCGAACTGTCTGCGCTTCCTGAACCATTCGAAGGCGTACAACGTCGAGTTTCACGATTTCGATCTCTATGCCATTCGCGACATTGCGTCCGGCGAAGAACTGACGATCGATTATGGCCATTGAACTGTCTGCAGGGGGTCGCCCGTCGTGAGTCGTGACAGCCTGTATGCGGATGCAGGTCCGCCGGGCGATTTCATCTTCGATGATGCTGTGGCGCGCGTCTTTCCCGACATGATCAATCGCTCCGTGCCGGGCTACGCCGCCATCGTGCAGATGATCGAACTGCTGGCCGGGCGCTATGCCCAACCGGGAACGACGCTCTACGACCTGGGTTGTTCGCTCGGTGCATCGACCCTTGCACTCGCGCGTGGGGGCCGGGCCGCAGAGTGCCGGGTGGTTGGCGTCGACAATGCGCCGGCGATGATCTCGCGGGCCGCCGAACTACTCGCCGGGGAGGCAGTGGCGATCGACTGGCGCTGTGCAGATGTCCGCGAGACCGTGATCGAGGATGCGTCGATCGTGGTCATGAACTTCACATTGCAGTTCCTGCCGATCGGCGATCGCCTGACCCTGCTGCGCCGGATCCGTCAGGGACTGCGGCCGGGCGGAATACTGGTGCTGTCAGAAAAGACCGCCGGTCCGGACCCGGAATCCGATGCCTTCCTGACGGAATTGCACCATGACTTCAAGCGGCGCAACGGGTACAGCGACCTCGAGATCAGTCGCAAACGCGCCGCGCTGGAAAAGGTGCTCCTGCCGGAGTCGTTGGCCTGTCACCGGGCGCGGCTCGCGGACGCCGGATTTGTCCGTGTGGAACCCTGGTTTCAGTGTTTCAACTTCGTCTCGCTGGTTGGTTTTCGGTGAACGCCGGTGCCTGGTTCGCTGACAGACTGAGAGCGGAAGGTCTTTCGAAATGGGCCGACGTAGCGCCGCTGCAGTGGCAGCAGGCCGTCGAGCTGGCGCCACATGGCGACTGGCCACGTTGGCGCCAGGCGCTCGACTCCCTGCCTGCGTTAGGGCCGGGCAGGGTGGCCCTGGATGATGGTGCGCTCTGGCTCAGGCCCGCGGAGGCGCTGACAGACGCGGCCACGGCACACCTGCGATCCGCCCTGATGGAACTGCATCCTTGGCGCAAGGGCCCCTACCGGATTGATTCGTTGCGGGTCGATACCGAGTGGCGTTCTGACTGGAAGTGGGGGCGCCTCGCGCCGCACATCGATGATCTGGCCGGACGCTTGGTGCTCGATGTCGGTTGTGGTAACGGCTACCATGCTTGGCGCGCTGCGTTGGGCGGTGCGCGTTTCGTGGTCGGGATCGACCCCACCGCGGTATTCCTGGCGCAGTTTCTCGCGATACGTGAATTGCTGGGCCAGCTCGACCAGTCCCTTGCCCGGCGGGTGCATCTCCAGCCGATCGGTATCGAGGCCCTACCGGGTGGGCTCCGCCGGTTCGACACCGTCTTCTCGATGGGGGTGCTCTATCATCGTCGCGCGATGCTGGAACACCTGGTCGAGCTGCGCGAGGCGCTGCGCCCGGGCGGGCAACTGGTACTCGAGACCCTGGTCATCCAACGTGAGGGACAGGCCGTGCTGGTTCCTGAAGGACGCTATGCGAAAATGCGCAACGTCTGGTTCATACCGAGCCCCGGCCTGCTCGAGACCTGTCTGCGACGGGCGGGTTTCACGAATGTGACGACGGTCGACATCACGATCACCGGCTGTGAGGAGCAACGCAGCACCGCCTGGATGACGTTCGAGTCCCTTGCAGATTTCCTCGATCCGGCCGATAGCGGGTTAACCATCGAAGGCCATCCGGCGCCGCGCCGTGCGATTGCGGTTGCCAGCGCACGATAACCAGAACGGAGCGATTGAATGGCAGAGCAGGCCAAGTTCTTCATCGGGCAGATCGTGCACCACAAACGTTTCGACTACCGTGGTGTGATCGTCGACGTCGATGCGAATTATCAGGGCAGCGAGGCCTGGTATGCGCAGGTGGCGCGCTCCCGTCCGCCCAAGGATCAGCCCTGGTACCGGGTGCTGGTCGACGGCGGTGAGTTCGAGACCTATGTGGCAGAGCGCCACCTCGAACCGGATCTCGAGACAAAACCCATCTCCCATCCGGCCGTCGATGAGCTGTTCAGCGGCTTCGAGGACGGTGTCTATCGCCGCCGTTCGACGCACTGAACCGCCGCCCAGCAGGTTCGCGTAGCCGCTACAATCATCGCGTCCGTACCCGGCCGGATAGAGACGCCACGGGTCAACTCCCGCGTTCAACGCACTGGATATCCATCCAGCACCGATTCCATGATCGGCAGGCGATGAGCGATCG